>JAQTRG010000012.1 GCA_028711945.1 Minisyncoccota bacterium | reverse complement strand
ATTACCGGCCTCGCGATGTTTATGCCCTGTACTGCCCAGCGAGAATCGGCAGGAGGACACGCACTAAGCGTATGCTAGTGCGGGTTGTTCAAAAAAGTTTACACTTGTTTGAGTTCTCTAAGTTTTGCGAGATTAGAGAATACTCGGCTTGCATACTATTTTCAAACTTTTGTCGAAGCGAATTCACCCCCTTGTTTTCAACTCTTCTCTTATTTTTCTATCAACTTCTCTTTTCTTGATAGAATCTCTTTTGTCAAACTTCTTCTTTCCTTTGGCAAGGCCAAATTCAAGCTTTATTTTGTGTGTTTTAGTATAAACCGAAAGTGGCACTAAAGTCAAGCCCTTTTCCATTGATTTTCCTAGCAAATAATTGATTTCTTCTCTGTTTAAAAGCAGTTTTCTGTCTCTTTTAGGATCATAGCCTTTGCCTGCATTATACGGCTGATATGGAGGAATGTTTGCTCCAATCCAGAAAGCCTCTGTATTGCCCGTTTTATCCTGTTTAACGAGGATATATGTGCCAGCCAGGGTAATACCTCTAGTTCTTAAAGACTTAACTTCTTGACCATTCAAAGACAAGCCAGCATCGAATTTTTCGAGGATTTCATAGTCAAAATATGCTTTTTTGTTTTGAACTAGGCTCATATGTTTATATTATCTGATTTTTATATATATTGAAAGATGTAAAAAAAGAAGCCAGATATTTATTTATTATTCTGGCATATTTCCTCAATAATACTTTTTGCAGGATGATTTTCGGGTAATTCTTGTGTGATCTTTTTAAGATCTTCAAGGATTAATGTACATTCCATTAATTTTATCGCTGACATTGGTAAATCGTTCTTTAGCAGCTTTGCAAGAGAGTTTTTGTGGGCGAATGCGACGATACTTTTTGTCGCATAGTTGATAGTAATAATCTTAAAGTGCTTACGTGTTTCAGAAGGGAATAGAATGTTTTCCTCAGCAATTACCTTGTAAACACTTCCGATGTTGTCAAATGATTTTGATGGAAGTATTGCTTTTTCAATCAAGTATTCAATGATTACAATTGCTTTATTAGAATAAAAGAATGATTTAGTAATATACTCAAAGATGTTTGTATAATCTTTTGTTTCTTTGGCAGTTGCGATAGCATCCATTAATATAATTTCTTTTGTTATTGTGTCTGGATGTTTTTGGACAATTGTGAGATAGTGAATGCTCTCAGTTGCAAGTTTTTCTGCACAGGAAAGAACATATAATTGTATTTCTTTCGTTTGGTTGGGAAAGAAATACATGCAGTCTTCAAAAGTTTTTGCATTGTTAATGTCTTTGATTAAATCTTCAGTCGTCACGATAATCACCTTGTTAAATTCAAATAATTGTAGAAAACCTCTACAAGTTGATTCCCGAACCTGATTTTCAAGGAACGGAGAAATGGCATATGAGTGCAATTTCTTCGATCCTTAATGCATAAAGATGGTAAAACATTAAAGAATTATTGTCAATGGTTTATTTTTCTCTATTTTCTGATAGAATATAGTTATGAACATAAGAGAAGAGATAAGGAAATCAGTTATAGAATCACTTAAGAACAATGGTTTTAATGGTGATTTTTCAGTTAAAGTTTTAAGGCCTAAAGAGGCTTCTTTTGGTGATTATTCAATTAGTGTTGCTATGGAGATAGGAAAGGCAGAGAAAAATAATCCAATGGAAATAGCTGAAAAGATAAAGGAAGGGATAAAAGGCAAGCATTTTGAAAAGATAGAAGTTGTTCGTCCTGGCTTTATCAACTTCTTTGTTTCTCCCGATATTGTTTTAAAAGAAATTAATGAAGTTTTGAAAAAGGGAAAGAAGTTTGGGACACTCCCTTCTAAAAAACAAAAGATTCAAGTTGAGTTTATTTCAGCTAATCCAACAGGTCCTTTAACGGTTGGCAATGGAAGAGGTGGTCCCTTTGGAGATGTTTTAGCTAATACTCTAAAAACAGCAGGGTATAAGGTTAAGAAAGCATACTATGTTAATGATTTTGGAAAACAAATCTTATCCTTAGGCCATTCTGTCTTAAAAGATGAAGCAGCAAAATACACAGGAGAGTATATTGATAAGTTGAATAAAAAAATTAAAGGAAAGGATGCATACAAGATAGGGAAGGAAGCTTCTAAGATTATCTTGAATAGCATGATTAAGAAAACTGTTAAGAATTTAAATATTAAATTTGATGAATGGTTTTCAGAATCAACTTTGTATAACAAGAAAGAAGTTGATTTAGTAATTAATCTTTTAAGAAAGAAAGGTTTCTTGTACGAACAAGAAGGAGCAACATGGTTTAATTCTATGTCTTTTGGTGACGAGAGAGATAGAGTAGTAATTAAAAGCGATAATGAGAAAACATATTTAGCTGGAGATATTGCTTATCATAAATACAAGTTTGAGAAACAAAAGTTTGATAAGGTGATTAATGTTTGGGGAGCAGATCATTTTGGTGATGTTCCTGGATTAATGGCTGGAGTTGAAGCAATAGGGCACAAAGGAAAACTAGAAGTAATTTTACTTCAGTTTGTTACTGTCATGAAAGATGGGAAAACAGTTCGTATGTCTAAGAGATTGGGAACAGCGATAACGATGGATGATTTATTAGATGAATTATCTCCTGACGTTATTCGTTTCTTCTTTTTAATGAAATCAGCTAATACTCATTTGAGTTTTGATTTAGATTTAGCAAAAGAGCAATCAGAAAAGAATCCTGTTTTTAGTGTTCAATATGCTCATGCTAGAATGTCTTCTATCTTAAAGAATTCTAAAAAGATTAGAAAGATATCTAAGATTAAGAATGTTGAATTGTTAACTCATGAAAAGGAGATTGAGTTGATGAAACAGATATTGAAATTGCCTGAGGTTATTGAAGATACTGCATTAGACTATGAAGTTCATAGGATTCCTCAATATGCTATTGATTTAGCCACAACATTCCACAAGTTCTATAATGATTGCCATGTTTTGACAGAAGACAAGAAATTAAGGGAAGCTAGATTAGGATTAGTGGCAGCAGCTAAGATTGCTCTAAGAAATACATTAGATATTATGGGAGTCTCTGCTCCTGAGAAGATGTAGGGTAGAGGAAGAATAGTTTAATAATTTTATGTTTATTAATAAACAAAATGGCGACAAGGGAGAATTAGAAATAGTAGATTTGGTGCCTTGTCCAAATTGTGGTAAAAAGTTAATGATTTTGCCATTAAATTATCCTTTATATGATGTTCAATGCGTAGGATGTTCTTTTCGTGCTCAAGTAAAAACTAATGCAAGCAAACCAAAGGCAGTTATTTTTGGTGCTGGTTGGGACATTATGGAAAAAGTTTTAAAGTCTGGCTTTATTACGCCACCAATTTTTACTAATTTTAAATGGCGAGAAAAGAATGAAACAAAGCAAGAAATAAGATTTTATCCATTTATACCCAAAGAAAATCTTAGAAAATATCAATTATCATCAACTGCGAGAAGAGCAAATTATAAAATGTTTAATTATATTGGACTAGATAAATTGCCTCATTTTGTTGTGTATAAAAAGTAGTATTTGATATTAAATTAAGCATAGATTAATTTATTTTTATTGCCCTCTTTCTTAAAATCTGCTAATTTAACAGTATGAAGTTAGCCTTAAAAAACAAATATATTTTCTTAAGACATGGCAAAAATATCCATCAAACAGAAAAGAAAGATATCGTATATTGCTGGCCAGATGACACTCCTCCTTGTTCTTTAATTGAACAAGGAATAGAAGAAGCCAAAAGGGCTGGAGAAGCATTGAAAGATAAGGGAATTGATCAGATTTTTTGTTCAGACATTTTGAGAACCAAACAAACAGCTAAAATTGTATCTGATATAATTGGATTTGATTCAGAAAAGATAATATATGATACAAGATTAAGAGACTTGAATTGGGGAGATTTTGGAGGAAAACACAAGGATGATTTATGGGCATTCTATGACAACGAAAGAATGAGAGCTTTTGAAGACCCACTTCCTAATGGTGAATCATGGAATCAGTGCAGAGAGAGGATGGTTAAAGTTTTGAATGATATTGAAAATAATTATCAAAACAAAACTATTCTCATCGTTTCTCATGGAGATGCTTTATGGCTATTAGAAGGATATATAAAAGGAACAGACAATCAAACACTTTTAGATAATAGAGCTTGTACAATGATACAAACAGGTGAGGTAAGAGAAATATATGAATAAAGAAGAAGAGATATTAAAATTTTGGGAAGATAATGATATTTTCCATAAATCAATAGAGAACAGAAAAGGTTCTCCATATTTTAGTTTCTATGACGGTCCTCCTTTTGCAACTGGTAAGCCACACTATGGCCATGTCTTAGCAACTACTATTAAAGATACTGTTTTGAGATACTGGACTATGAAAGGATATCAAGTGCCAAGAAGAGTTGGTTGGGATTGTCATGGTTTGCCAGTAGAGAACTTAATTGAAAAAGAATTAGGAATTAAAAACAAGAAACAGATTGAAGAGATGGGGATAGAGAAATTCAATGATGCTTGCAGAGCTTCTGTTTTTGCTTGTACTGCTGATTTCCAAGAATCATTGAAAAGAGTAGGCAGATGGGCAGATTATGATCAAGCCTATTCTACATTAGATAATAACTATATTGAATCAGTTTGGTGGGTATTTAGTAGATTATGGAAAAAAGACTTAGTTTCTAGAAACTATCGTGTTTCTCCATATTGTCCTAGATGTGCTACTACTCTTTCTAACTTTGAAGTTAATCAGGGATACAAGGAAACAAGAGATAAATCAATATATGTTAAATTTAAAGTAATTGAGAATAAAGAATTAGAGGATGCTTTCTTCTTAGTTTGGACAACTACTCCATGGACTTTGCCGGGTAATGTTGCTTTAGCTGTTAACAAAGAATTAGAATACAGCTTTATCAAAACAGAAACCAACCAAGAATATGTATTAGCCACAGAAAGACTGTCAGTTATTGAAGAAGAATACAAAACAATTAAGAAATTCAAAGGGAAGGATTTGATTGGTATTAAATACGAACCATTATTTAATTATTTAAAAGAAGAAAAGGTAGACAATATTAAGAATGCATATCAGATTCTTCCAGGTGAATTTGTTTCGTCAGTTGATGGTACAGGAATAGTACATATTAACCCAATGTATGGTGAAGATGATTTTAATTTAGGAAAAGAATATAATCTTCCTTTCTTCCATACAGTTGATACAGATGGAAAGTTTAAGAAAGAAGTATCTGATTTTCAAGGAGAATTTGTTAAAGATGTTGATCATAGGATAATAGAAACATTAAAAGAAAGAAATGTTATCTTAAAAGAAGAATTAATAGTTCATGAATATCCTTTCTGTTGGAGATGCGATACTCCACTTCTATACTATGCTATCGAGTCTTGGTATATTTTAGTTACTAAGATTAAAGACAAGTTGTTAAAGAATAATGAGAAGATTAATTGGGTGCCTAGTCACTTGAAAGAGGGAAGGTTTGGTAAATGGCTTGAAGGTGCTAGAGATTGGGATGTTGCTAGGAAAAGATTTTGGGGCGCTCCAATTCCAATTTGGGAATGTGAATGCGGAGAGAGGACTTGTGTTGAATCAATTGAAGAATTAAAGAATCTATCTGTTAAGGAATATGATTTAAAGAATCTTCATCTTCCATATATAGATGAAGTTAAATTAAAGTGTCCTAAGTGTGGAAAAGAAATGAAGAGAACTTCAGAGGTTTTTGATTGTTGGTTTGAATCAGGCTCTATGCCATATGCTCAATGGCACTATCCATTTGAGAATAAAGAATTAGTAGAAAAGACATATCCAGCAGATTTTATCGCTGAAGGATTAGACCAGACTAGAGGTTGGTTCTATACTCTACATATTTTAGCAGCTGCATTAACGATAGATGATATTGGATTGGGAAAAGATAATCCTGCTTTTAGAAATGTTGTTGTTAATGGACTTGTATTAGATGACAAAGGAAGGAAGCTCTCTAAGAAGTTAAAGAATTATCCTGATATGAAAGATGTATTTGATAGGTATGGGGCTGATTCATTAAGATACTTTTTGTTATCTTCAACTAATATTGGAGAAGAGTACAGGTTTTCAGAAGACAGGGTAAAAGAAGTATGGAGAAAGATTGTTTCTGCAATCGAAAATTGTTTTACATTCTTTGAAACATACAAAGGAGAGAATAATGTAGAAATACCAGATACAGGCAATTTACTTGATCAATGGATAATATCTAAGACAGAAGAGCTTAACAGGGATGTTATCAAGTGGATGGATAAGTATGAATTAACTAAAGCAGCAAGACTATTCAATGATTACATTGATGATTTGTCTAATTGGTATATTAGAAGGTCAAGGAGAAGATTCCAGAAACCTGAAACAGAAACAGAAAAAGAAGAAGCAACTCAAACTTTGTATTATGTTTTATTTAAATTATCTAAACTAATTTCTCCTTTTGCGCCCTTTATTTCAGAAGAGGTATATTTGAAAATGAAGAAAAATGGAAAAGAAAGCGTTCACTTATGTGATTATCCAGAACCTCAATTAGATTTAATTAATGAAGAATTGGAAACAGAAATGCAAGAAGGCAGAGACATTGTTAATATAGCTTTGGCTGAAAGACAAAAAGTAGGAATTAAAGTTAGACAAGCACTTCAATCATTAAAAGTTAAAGAATTTAAAACTAAATTGAAAGATAAATTAGAATTGATTGGATTAATTAAAGACGAGGTGAATGTGAAAGAAGTAGTCTTTGATTCTAGTATTAATAATGAAATAGAATTAGATATTAATATTACTCCTGAATTAAAAGAAGAGGGAACAGTGAGGGAGATTGTAAGGCAGATACAGCAGATGAGAAAGGATAATGGTTTGAGTCCGAAAGATTTGATTAACATATGCTATGAAGATCAGGGAGACTTTGGTATAATCCTAGATAAGAATAAAGAAACTATTTTAAAAGAAGTTCTAGCTAACGAACTCATTAATTCTAAAGAAGGATTTGATGTTATCAAAGAGATAGAACTTGATGGTAGTAAACTAGTTTTAGGAATTAAAAAAATTAATTAAACACAATGAAGAAAAATACAATAATTTTTTCCATATTAATTTTGATTATTTTAGTGCTCGTAGGATCTATCTCTTGGAATAAAATGTCTTTTTCCAAAGAGGCTTTGAAATTAGAAATACTTGGACCAGAAAAAACAGCAATTGGAGAAAATATTGAATATATAGTTAAATTCAAAAACAATGGAACAATCAGGCTAGAAAAACCTGAGCTAACTTTTGAATATCCTGAAGGAACAATTCTAGAAACAGGAGAAAAGATTAAAGTTATGAATTCAGATCAATTAGGAGGAGATATTTATCCAGGAGAAGAAAGAACATTTAAATTTGAGTCTAGAATGCTGGGGAAGGAAGGCGATACAAGGATTGCTAAGGCTAGGGTCTCATTCCAACCAAAAGATTTGAAAACAAGAAGTGAAGCAGCAACTACCTTTACCACTATTTTGGGAGCAATTCCTTTAGATCTTACTTTGGATATTCCATCTAAAGCAGCAACAGGCAAAGCAATGACATTGAAAGTAGCATATTCTTCTAATGTTGATTATACCCTTAAAGACCTTACCTGCTATATCCAGTATCCTACTGATTTTGAATTCTTGTATTCTCAACCCAAAGGATTAGATAATACTCAATGGGATATTCCAGTTTTAGGTGAAGCTGGTTTTGGAAGAATTGAAGTATCAGGAATTTTGAATGGGCAATCAATGGAACAAAAAGCTTTTAAGGTAAGGATTGGAATTTGGCAGAATGGAGAATTCATTTTATTAAAAGAAGTTGTTAAAGGCGTAGAAATAATTGCACCATCTCTATACATTACAGAAAAAATTAATGGAAGCGAAAACTATATTGCTAGTCCAGGAGATCAATTGCACTACGAAATTACTTTTAGAAATGTTGGAGATAATAACTTAGAAGATTTAGTATTAATATCAAGATTAGAAGGAACTCATTTAGATCTTAATTCTATTAAAGCTATTGATGGAACCAATCAAAAAGGAGATAATTCTATCGTTTGGGACGGAACAAAGGTTCCTGAGTTGAAATTATTAGAAGCAGGACAAGTTGGGAAGATAGAATTTTGGGTTAATATAGAACCACAATGGACAATGAAATCATTAAATGATAAGAATCCTATCATTAAGAATAAAATAACATTAGGAGAGTCAAGGCAAGAGTTTTTGACAAAGATTAATTCTGTGATTACAGCTAATCAGTATATATATGTAGAGAGTAAGTACTTTGAGAATTCAGGTCCATATCCATTAGAAAAAGATCAAAAGACTTTCTTAACTGTAGAATGGAAAGCAACTAATAGCTATAATGACCTTGAGAATGTAAAGATGAGAACAGTGCTTCCAGAAAGCGTTACTTTTGAAGGCAAGACATATCCAGAAGGAACGGAGGTTACTTTTGATGAAAATACTAGTGAAGTAATGTGTGATATTGGAAGCTTTGCTGCTGGCACAGGGGTGATAAAGGATCCAAAGATTTGTGCTTTTCAGATTTCAGTTCAGCCCCAAATAACAGAAAAAGATATATTTCTTTTAGGAGCAATGCAGCTTTCTGGAACAGATCAATGGACCAGCAAGGAGCTAACAGTTAAAACAGATGAGCTGTACGCAGAAACTGTTGGAGAATAATTTTAAAGTATCAACTTGTTTATTAAGTTAATATCGTTTAATCTAATGAAACTTGGCTTATTTTGTGTTTTTTGATAGTATGTATATATGGAAAATAGTTTTGAAAAAATAGTTTCATTTTGCAAAAGGAGAGGTTTTGTCTTTCCTTCTTCTGATATATATGGAGGGTTGGGCGGTTTTTATGACTTCGGACCTTTGGGAGTCGAGCTTAAAAAGAATATAAAAGATTCTTGGTGGAGAGCCATGGTTCAGAGAAGAGAAGATGTTGTTGGATTAGATAGTTCAATTATTATGAATCCAAACATTTGGAAAGCTTCTGGGCATACTGAAACTTTTTCTGATCCTTTATCTGAATGCAAGAAATGTCACAAGAGATTTAGGTCAGATCATTTAGAAGATCCAAAGAAATGTCCTGAGTGTGGGGGAGAAATGATGGAGCCTAGGAATTTTAATTTAATGTTCAAAACCTTTATCGGTCCGGTTGAAGATTCTACTGCAATTGCATATTTAAGACCAGAAACAGCCCAAGGAATTTTTGTTAATTACAAAAATATTGTTGATACACAAAGAATGAAGTTACCATTTGGAATTGCTCAGATTGGAAAAGCATTTAGAAATGAAATAACTCCAGGGAATTTTATCTTCAGAACAAGAGAATTTGAACAAATGGAACTAGAGTATTTTGTTAAGCCTGGGACTGAAGACAAAATATTTGAAGATTGGATAAAAGAAAGAATGAGATGGTACACAGAAGAATTAGGAATCAAACCAGAAAATTTAAGAGTGAGAAGGCAAGAAAAAGATGAGTTGGCTCACTATGCTAAAGGTTGTGTTGATATCGAATACAGGTTTCCGATTGGCTGGTCAGAGATTGAGGGCATTGCTAGTAGAGCTGATTTTGATTTAACTCAGCATCAGAAGTTTTCAGGGCAAGATTTAACATACTTTGAAGACGATACTAAGGAGAAATATATTCCATATGTTATCGAGCCTTCTTGTGGGGTTGAAAGAACTATTCTTGCGGTGTTGTGCGATGCATATGAAGAAATAGAAGGAGGAAGAACAACAACTACCGAATCAGTTAAAGAAAAAGAAACCCTTTTAAGAATTAACAAGAAATTAGCTCCAATCAAAGTAGCTATCCTTCCATTAGTTAAAAACAAGCCAGATATTACTAATAAGGCAAGAGAAGTGTATGGAATGTTAAAACAAAATTTTGCTTGTTCTTACGATGAGGTTGGTGCGATAGGAAGAAGATACAGGAGACATGATGAAATAGGAACTCCTTTTGCAGTAACAATCGATTTTGACACTTTGGAAAAAAATGATGTTACCTTGAGGAATAGGGACACTATGCAACAAGAGAGAATAAATATACAAGATTTAACACAAAGAATTAAAAAAGAGATATATGAGAATTAAAATTCCATATACTTTAAAGTTTTTATTTCCTGTTATTGGCTGGGGATTATTATGTAGTGCTTTTTCATATGTTCTTATTTTAACCATTGCTTCGTTTGACCAGGGTAATTCTAGACAGGTTTTCATTTTGACTTCGCCAATATATTTCTTTATTTTATCTTTTATTTCTATTCTGAGATATGGAGGTATAGGATTTTTATCAGGGAATGATATTCCTTTGATAAATAAAAATGTGGTTAACAATGGTATTAATCCTAATATTCCTGTCGACGAGGTTAAAAGAACTTTTAGTTCATTACTTTTTCTTTGTGGATCAACTTTTATGAATGTGGTTGCAAGTGGATTATTGGTTATGTTTTTGGTTATTTTAACTGCCTTTATCAGTTCGGCTTCATGGTTGGATATTCTAGTGATAACAGTTGGAGGTGCGATAGCTACTTTCTTTTTTTCAGCTTTTTCCACTTTCTTTTGTCAAATGATGGTGTTTAATATCGTAAAGGATTGCAGAAGAATACTTATTGAAAGA
>JAQTRG010000076.1 GCA_028711945.1 Minisyncoccota bacterium | reverse complement strand
GAGGATAAGATAATAACTGGCAAGGTTTCATTCTTTGAAGAACTAGGAATTAAGATAAGCGAAGATCAAATGAGTATTATTAATCAAGAAGCAAACAATGGTTTTAATGTAACTCTTGTTGGTAAAAACAATGAGTTAATTGGATTATTAATTTTAGGAGACGTTCTCAAACCTAATATTAAAGAAGTGTTTAAAGAGATTAAAGAATTAGGAGTTGAAAAGATAGTAATGTTAACGGGGGATAATGAAAAGATTGCTGCCAATATTGCTAAAGAGGTTGGAATTGATGAATTTCACGCTAATCTTTTGCCAGAACAAAAAATAGAATATCTTAAAAAGTATATGGATAGTAAACATAAAGTGGCAATGATTGGAGATGGGGTAAACGATGCCCCCTGCATTGCTTTAGCTGATATTGGAATTGCTATGGGAGTAATTGGCTCTGATACAGCTATAGATTCAGCTGATATTGCTTTAATGAAAGATGATATTCGTCAAATACCAGAGTTAATAAAAATTGGTAAGAAAACATTAGTTACCATAAAGCAAGATTTAATAATTTGGGGAATAATTAATATTGTTGGTTTTGCTCTTGTGTTCGGTCATATTATTAATCCAGCTGGGGCTGCTGTTTATAATTTTACTACAGACTTTGTTCCCATTCTGCATTCTCTGCAATTATTTAGATAATATGTTTTGACACTCGTTAAAGGGATTGATATAATATATCTATGAATAAAAGTTTTACCTTGATAGAGATTTTAGTTGTTATCGTTGTCATCGGAGTTCTCTCTGCGTTTATTTTAGTTGGTATGAGTTCAATTACTAGTTCTGCTAACATTGCTAAATCCCAAGCATTCGTTAATTCAATGGATAATTCTTTATTATTAGGAAGAGTGTCTGAATGGAAGCTAGATGTAAACAATGTTCCAGCAGCTAATCAAACTCCTGATGCTTGGGGTGTTAACACGGGAACACTAGGTGATGGGTCTACGGCTACAACATTTCCAACTCTTCAAGAATCAGGGTGTATTTCTGGAAAGTGTTTTAGTTTTGATGGAAGCACGGATTATGTTGATTGTGGTAATGGAAGTAATTTAAGTTTTGGAAGCGGAAATTTTACCGTGTCGTTATGGGTAAAATCAAGCGTTTTTAGCGGCCCTCATGTTATTTCTAAAAGAAGTGGTGTCGGATACTGGTTTTATGCAAGTTTGGGTGGTACCTATTTTTACATAAAAGATGCGAGCAGTGCCAATATTGGAGCAGGCGTTAGTAGAAGTATCTATGATGGTACTTGGCATAATTTAATAGGAATAAGAAATAATCCAAATCTATATTTTTATCTTGATGGGATACAAATGGGTGGACCAGTTGATGTATCTTCTATCGGTTCTCTTAATGTAGTATCTAATTTAATTTTTGGAATGCAAACTACTTATTATTGGGCAGGTTCTATTGATGACGTTCGTATGTATAATACTGCTATTCCAATATCAGAGATTCAACAGGATTATTACACCGGCTTGAATAAATTGCTAATTAATAGTAGTATTTATGTAGAAGAGTTCAACCAGAGGATGTCTGAGCTTTCTGGTTCTTTAGCAGATAATTAAATAATATAATCAATATGAGTAAAGAAATTAAATCAATATATATTACTTTTTTAATAAGCGTGTTTTCGATGATTGCCCACAATTACCTTTATTGGAAACTAGGAAAGGAAGAAGGGGTATTTTTTGTTTTAGCCTTTCTTGGAATGATTGCTTTTGTTTTTGCAATTATTGCTGCTTTGGCTAAATTAGTTACAGAGAAAAAACCAGAGGATTTATGGATAGCAGGATTTTTAGGACTATTAGGATTTTTAGGATTTATTCCTGATATAGGGTGCTTTTTCTTTGGGTTTTTTGGTTTCTTCTTATTCTTTGTTTTAAAATTCGGATACTCTTCAAAAATTGCTTTAAAAAACATTTTGCTTGTTATTGCTTTAGTTGGCATTATTGGAGGATTGGGCGCTAATTTCTATAAAACAATTGAAAATAATCAAGACAATGTTTATGAATTATTTAAGTTTATGCAGAACGAAGAAATGCTTAAAGGAATTCCTTTTACTAAAATAGAAAAGAAAACATTCTACTGGCCATCTAAAACAGAGCCAATTAATGGCAAGGGGTTTGAAGAAATGACTGTTACGATGGATCAAGCTGATACTTTAAGGAATTTTTTTGAAGCAGCTGAATTTAGTAATGAATTTTTTGATATTGAATCAACAACTAATGCTGGGGTATCGGGATACAAAAAAGATAATGTTTGGTGTGTTTTTAAATACGGATTATATTACGATGAAAGCGGAAACCCGATTCCAGAAGATAAAATGAGATGTAATATATATTGTGCGGAAATGGAATAATATGGAAAACTGTATATTTTGCAAAATTATTAACAATGAAATACCTTGTTACAAAATATATGAGGATGAGTTTGTTTTAGCCTTTTTAGATATTAATCCCGTTGTAATTGGCCACACCTTAATTATTCCAAAGAAACATTTTGAAAACATATTTGAAGCAGAGGATGAATACTTAGAAAGAATAATCACTGCTTCAAAGAAAATATCCTTGAAAATGAAAGAAGCATTAGGGGTTGAAGGAATTAATCTTTATCAAGCCAATGGCTTGATCGCTGGCCAAACTGTATTTCATTTTCATTTGCATATTTTGCCTCAAAAGCAAGGGGAGAGCGTGGATTTTGTTAAATGGATGGGGAAAT
>JAQTRG010000075.1:1276-2781 GCA_028711945.1 Minisyncoccota bacterium | reverse complement strand
CTGGTATTAATTCTAAAAAAGAGGTAGAATGGAATAAATTAAAAGTTAATTCCAATCTAAAAATTAATGGATAACAATATTTTAATATATTTTCTTCTTGCTATTGCTCCTGGATTAATATGGCTTTTATATTTCTTAAGAAGCGACAAATTGCCAGAGCCAAAACTGCAAATTATTAAAATATTTGTTTATGGTCTCATAATTACTATTCCCGCTGCCTTTATTGAAATGGTTCTAATCCAACACCTAGATTTAGCAAAATTAGATATAACAACAAACACTATTGTCCATTATATCTTTATTATCGGTCTAATAGAAGAATTGGCTAAATACGCTATTGTCAGGTTCTTTATTCTTAAACACTCTTGCATGGATGAACCCATTGATGTCGCCCTATACATGATAATTTCTGCCCTTGGCTTTGCCACCTTAGAGAATATCTTAGTATTTAGCGATCCAAACATGATACAGCTTGCTGGCAGCCCCATTTACCTAGCTACAGTGCGGTTTATAGGCCCTACGTTGCTTCATGCCATGTGTTCTGGGTTAATTGGATGTTTTATTGCTCTTTCTTTCTATTTATTAAGATTCAGGTGGTTAATGGTTTCTATTGGATTTACTCTTGCCATATGTTTACACGGGCTCTTTGATTTTTACATACAATTAGGTATAATGGACTCAGCAACAGAAGCAGAGAAAACCTATCCCCTGCTAATACTAATTATCATTACTGCTGCTACTTCAATTCTTTTAAAAGAAATTAGAAAAATTAAAAGTATTTGTAAAATATAATATGGCATTATTTAAAAAAAACAAAAAAGAAGGAGAAAGCATTGAAATTGGAACAACCAATATTGTTGAGCATTCTAAAGATTGGCAAATGAGTGACGGCCAATTAGTTATTGATGTTTACGAAACAGATAAAGAATTAGTTATTCAATCAGCTATTGCTGGAATAAAAAATAATAAAATAGATATTGGTTTAGAAAACGATGTTTTAATAATCAAAGGTGAAAGAGAAAATCCAATTAAAGATGAAAACAAAAACTACTTTACTCATGAATGCTACTTCGGACCATTCTCAAGAGAAATAATCTTGCCAAGAGAAATAGATACTTCCAGGATAGAAGCAAAGATAAAAGAAGGAATACTAACAGTCAGGATGCCGAAGATAGAAAGAGCGAAGAATAAGAATATAAAAGTTGAAGAATAAAAAATCTCCCCTAATGGGGAGTTTTTTAATGTGCCGAGGGAGGGAGTTGAACCCTCACATCCAAAGGATATATGCTCCTAAGGCATACGCGTCTGCCAATTCCGCCACCTCGGCAAAAGAAAACACCCGCCTCATTTAAGGATATACCAAAAATAAAGGCGGATGTCAAAACAATCAATTAACCGTTCATTCCAATCATCATCTTCACGATTGCAGGGATAGCTTTTGCAAATAATGCAACAGCGATACCAATAGCTGCATACATGATGTAGTTTCTTCCTTTTTCAGTCTT
>JAQTRG010000075.1:0-1176 GCA_028711945.1 Minisyncoccota bacterium | reverse complement strand
TTAACCGTTCATTCCAATCATCATCTTCACGATTGCAGGGATAGCTTTTGCAAATAATGCAACAGCGATACCAATAGCTGCATACATGATGTAGTTTCTTCCTTTTTCAGTCTTTCCTGGATCTCCAGCAGAAGTAACATAATTAAATGCACCAATAATGATCATTAAAGCTGATAAAGCCATCAAGAAGATAAAGATCCAGTCAGTAACAGTGTAGACGCTATTCAATAGACAGCATATGCCACAGTCATAAAGACCATTTGCACTTGTCCCTGCACCAGTTGCTCCACCTTCTTGGCCAGTTTCAAAAATACAATAAGACTGAACACCGGGACACTCTAGTCCATTTGCTGCCCTAGTTTGACCAGCGACTGCATCTTTTGTTATTTGGCACCTATCAGGAGCGCCTGCTTGAGCTGAAGCAATCATAGGAACAACAGTAATTGCTAAAACAACGAAAGCTATTAAAGAAAGTATAATTTTTTTGTTCATATATTAATTATTTTATTATTATTTGACCTTTTTTTATAAATAAATTAAGAAACGACCTTTATTTTATGATCCCCAACCTAAAAGCGTTTTAACTGTGGTTGTAATAATCTCAGCAGACAAAAGAATAATCATACCAACTACTGCTGCAGTAATCATGCTTTTTGCTGTACTCATTTGCTTTTCATTGCCTCCTCCAGTAGCATATAAAAGTCCTGCAATAACAATCATCATACCAATAACTACAGCTCCCACCATTTCAACATAGCCTTTTATTTTTATTATTGCATTACATACAGCATCCTTTGTACAATCCTTAAGGTCAACAGACGGCGTCGTTGAAGAAGCTATACATGCCCCTCCACTCCAAGTACATGTTGCGGGGCATTCGTCTACTGTTTCAAATTTAGTACAGTCTACTACCGCTAAAACAAGCATAGGGGTTGCTAAGAAAAACATAATAGCGATTAATGCAAATACTTTTTTAAACATAATATTATTATTTATTATATTAATTATTTATATATTATATATATTACCATTAAGTTGTTTTAATATCAAGAATATCCTGTATGGTTTTTAATATGCTCTCTGCCAAAAGAATTACTGCAAGCCCTATGACCGCATACAATAACATCCTTTTTGCTGTCTCTATTTTTGCTGGATCTCCTCCGGCTGTAGCATAAC
>JAQTRG010000074.1 GCA_028711945.1 Minisyncoccota bacterium | reverse complement strand
AATATAGCATAGAAGACCATGGAAAAGCCATTAGTGTCGTTGCGAACAATATAGACAAGATAAAGAAGTCAGAATATAAAGAACAATATCGGAAAATTAAAGAATTAATCGGAGTTCACAAGATTATCCCTTATTCAGCTAAAAAGAAAATAGGAGTAGATGATTTATTGAAAGAAATTTTATATTAATTTTAATTATGTTAACATATCTATATGTCACAATATTACAAAAAATCAAGTAACATATTTGACCCTAAATCAAATAACCACTTTAAGCTTAGCCGTTCCAAGATAGATTTGTTCATGGAATGCCCCCAGTGTTTTTATCTAGATAGAAGATTAGGGATAGGCAGACCTCCTGGGTTTCCTTTTACTTTAAATAGCGCAGTTGATGCTTTGCTTAAAAAAGAATTTGATTTGTATAGAAAAGAAAAAACTATCCATCCATTGATTGAGGAATTTGGAATTGATGCTATCCCATACCAACACAAAGAAATTGATACTTGGAGAAATACATTCAAGGGAATTGAATACTTGCACACTCCAACCAATTTATTAATTACAGGAGCGATTGATGATGTTTGGATAAATAGTAATGGAGAATTGATAATTGTTGATTACAAGGCTACCTCTAAAACAAGCGAAGTTAATCTTGATGCTGAATGGCAGAGAGGATACAAGAGGCAAATGGAAATATATCAGTGGCTTTTTAAGAAGAATGGATTTAAGGTTTCTCCAACTGGTTATTTTGTTTATTGCAATGGAGATACTGGCAAACCATTTTTTGATAAGAAGCTTGAATTTGATATTAAAGTAATTCCATATACTGGAGATGATTCGTGGATAGAAGGAGCATTAGGAGAAATAAAAGAATGTTTGATGAGTGACAAAATTCCTGAGATGAATCCTGAGTGTGATTACTGCAATTACAGAAAAAACGCAAGAGATGCAAAGATAAAACACGGAAAGAAGTAAATGAAGAAGAGCTGAAAGGCTCTTTTTTGGTTTTAATAATTGCAAAAATTTGTGATAGTGGTAAACTATTAAATTGTTATTATAATTTTTTAAATTCATGGTTCCGAAAAAGATATTTTTCGTTAAAGGAGTGGGCACGCATAAAGACAAGTTAGCTTCATTTGAAGCAGCATTAAGGGACGCTGGGATTGAAACTCAGAATTTGGTATATGTTTCAAGCATTCTTCCACCTAATTGCGAAATTATTCCTAAGGCGAAGGGAGTCTCTTTGTTGAAGCCAGGTCAGATTACTTTTTGCGTTATGGCTAGAAACGAAACTTGCGAGCCCAATAGACTGATATCAGCAGCAATTGGTTTGGCTGTTCCTAAAGATATAAGTAATTATGGATATTTATCCGAGCATCATACATATGGAGAAACAGCAGAAAAAGCTGGTGATTATGCTGAGGATTTAGCAGCAACAATGCTTTCAACTACTTTGGGAGTAGAATTTGAAGCTGATAAGGCATGGGATGAAAGAAAGCAAGAATATATTGCTTCTGGTAAAATCTTTAAAACAACCCATACCTGCCAATCGGCAGAGGGGAACAAAAACGGACTATGGACAACAGTCATCGCTGTTGCTGTATTTTTGGAAGATTAATCTAGTCTTTGATTTTTCTTTTTTAAAGGATATAATCGAGTCATGGAATCAAAAGGAAAATCGGCTGTAAAAGAGTTATTGGAGAATAATATATTCTCTATTTCAGCATATCTTAAATTATTGAACGGAGTTTTGAATTCTTTTGAAGCGAGGATAATCGGAGAAGTGAGCGAAATTAAAATTAGTTCGGTTGGGCATGCGTATTTTTCATTGAAAGATAAAAAAGATCAAAGCGTTTTATCTTGCGTTGTTTGGAATTATGATTACAAGATGTGCGGAGTGCAGCTAAAAGAAGGATTAGAAATAATGGCTAAGGGCATTCCCGATGTTTATCCTCCTACAGGAAGACTTTCTTTTAAAGCGAAAACAATTCAATTAGTAGGAGAAGGGGAATTGAAAAAAGAATACGAGAAATTGAAAAATAAATTGGAAGAAGAAGGGTTGTTTAGTAAAGAGAGAAAGAAAGTAATTCCTTGTTTTGTTAAAAGAGTTGGAATAATTACTTCGAAACAGGGAGCGGTTTTGAGTGACTTTTTAAATAATTTAGGAAGATTCGGATTTCAAATCAAGTTTATCGATTCTAGGGTTGAGGGATTGGAAGCGGTTAAAGACCTCTTGAATAGTGTTAAAACAATTAAAAACCTTGATTTGGATGTTCTTGTCATTATGCGTGGCGGTGGCTCTTTAGAATCGTTTTTAGCCTTTAATAATGAAGTGTTGGTAAGGGAAGTCAGCAATCTTCCTTTTCCAGTTATTGCTGCTATCGGGCATGACAAAGATGTCCCTTTATTGTCTTTAGCCGCGGACAAGATGGTTTCTACTCCAACAGCAGCAGCTAATTTATTAAATCAATCTTGGCAAGAAGCAGAATTAGAATTAAAGGGCAAAGAAAGAGAGATATTTAATTATTTTGCTTCTGCTTTAATAGATTTGAAATACAAGAGCAATAGTTTATATTTAAAAATAAAGGATAAGCTAGAAACAGTGTTTAGTAAATTTAGAATGATTGAATATAGGATAAAAATGGTTGTTCCTAAGATATTAGAATCAGAAATTAAAAAGATGAAAGAAAAGATAGAGAATATAGAGAAGATTATTATTCAAAATAATCCAGAGAGGAATTTAAAATTAGGATACTGCATAGCTGTGGGAGAAAAAGGAATAATTAAAAAGATAGATAGTGTTAAAGTT
>JAQTRG010000073.1 GCA_028711945.1 Minisyncoccota bacterium | reverse complement strand
CTCCGAAAATAAGAAAAAACAAATGAAAAAAATGTTAATTATTTTTATATTGCTTATTATTATTGTAGATATTTTCTTTGAGGTTAATTTTCCTAAGATTAATGAAGTTTCGCTTGAGAGCGATAAAGTAAAAGAAGATATTAGAATTATTCAGATTTCTGATTTGCACGATAAAATAATTAGAGATGATTTTATTGAAGCAATAAAGAATCAAAACCCTGATTTTATTGTTATAACAGGAGATCTAATTGATAGGCGAACAAGTGATTATAATAATGTGTATTCTTTTATTGAAAAATTGGCTCCTTTCCCAATATATTGTATTTCAGGAAATCATGATTTAAGCCACAAAGACGTTACTAAATTTAATCAAGAATTATCTAAAAGAGGGGTGATTGTTTTAAACGAAAAGAGTACTTCATACAAAGGAATTGATTTGTACGGGTTTGAATATTATTCTAGTTTTAATAATTTAAAAGCAAAGACAGATGTTTTCTCTTTAGCATTAGTACACAATCCAATGGACATTGTTGAGAAAGACACTACATTTGATTTAATTTTATCTGGTCATACTCATGGTGGACAAGTAAGATTTCCTTTTGTCGGTGCTATATTTATTCCAGGTCAAGGATTGTTTGCTAAATATGACAAGGGATTATTTCAGATAAACGAAAAAACTAAACTATATATTGATAGCGGACTGGGTAATACTTTTTTACCTATTAGATTTTTGAATAGAAGTCAGGTTAGCTTAATTAGAATTTACTCTAAATGAATTTTTTCTTCAAAAGCTTCCAGTCTTTTTTTAAGGATTGGATAGTTTTCTAATTCAGGATCTTTCTTCAATATTTTTTCAGCTGTTTCTTTTATATCTTTAACCATTTTTTCATCTTTTAAAGAAGCCATGGCAAAATCAGGCAAGCCCCATTGTTTTATGCCGAAGAAGTCTCCCGGTCCTCTTAATTTTAAGTCCATTTCAGATAATTTAAATCCATTATCGTATTTAATCATTGCCTTTAGTCTTTCTCTTGTTACAGCACTGGGAGAGTTGGTTAACAAGAAACAATATGATTGAACATCGTTTCTGCCAACACGGCCTCTGAATTGATGAAGCTGGGACAATCCAAATCTATCAGCGCCTTCTATCATCATTATGGTAGCACTGGGAATATCAATTCCAACCTCAATTACAGAAGTAGAAACCAATATGTCAAACTTTTTTAATCTAAAGTTTTTCATTATTTTTTCTTTGTCTTTGGGAGTCATCTTACCGTGAAGCATCTCTATTTTAAGACGAGGGAATACTTCTTTAGATAGTTTTTCATATTCTTGCTCAACGGTTTTGATTTCAATACTTTCGTCTTCGTTAGCTTCTATTCTTGGACAAACAACAAAAGCCTGGCCTCCACTTTTAATTTCTTTTTCAATGAATTTGTATGCTTCTTCTCTTTCTTTTTCAGTAACGATTTTTGTAATAATTTTTTTTCTTCCTTTGGGAAGTTCAGTAATTAATGACAAGTCTAAATCTCCCCAAAGAGTTAAGGCTAAGCTTCTGGGGATTGGCGTAGCAGTCATTGAAAGAAGATGAGGGATTTTATCATTTTCTTTTTCTAATAAAGCTGCTCGTTGTTTTACTCCGAATCGATGCTGTTCATCAACAATTACCAAAGCAAGATTATTGAAAACAACCTTTTTTTCTTTTTTCTTCTTGCTAACAATTAAGGCTTGGGTTCCAATAAGAATATCAATTTCTCCCTTTTGTGTTTTTTCTAATAATTTTTGCCTTGATATTTCAATGGTGTCTGACTTGAGTTTCTTTGAATAATATTTATCTTCTTTGCCAGTTAAGAGTCCTATGTTGATATTAAAATCTTTTAATAAATTAAAGAATGTTTTGAAGTGTTGTTTGGTTAGTATTTCAGTGGGAGCCATTAATACAACTTGTTTTTTGTTTTTAACAGCATTGATTGATGCTAAAACAGCAACTACTGTTTTTCCAGAGCCAACATCTCCTTGTAAAAGCCTGTTCATTGGATAGGTTTTTTCCATGTCTTTCAGAATATCTTTAGAAGCTTTTTCTTGATCATCGGTTAACTTAAAGGGGAGAGAGGAAATGAGTCTATCAATTATTTGTTGATTGATTGGTACTGCTGGTGCTTTTTCTTTTTTGTTTTCTATTCTGTTTTTAGAACTGAATAGAGAGATAAAGAAAATGTTTTCAAAAGCAAATCTTTGCTTAGCTCTGTCGGCTAACTCCATTGAATCAGGAAAATGTATTTGATAAAGAGCTTGTTTTAATTCTAATAAATTATGCTCTTTTAATACTTCTTCTGGTAAAGTTTCAGGTATCCTATCTTTAATTTGTTTTAAGATAGGACTGATAATATATCTAAAGTATCTTGAGGTCAATCCTTTTGTTTCTGCATATATTGGAACAATTCTTCCAATGTGTGTTGTTTCTTCTTTTAGTTTTTCATAAACAGGGGAGTTAAGATAAATTCTGTTGTTTTTAATAACTGTTTTTCCAGCCAAGAGGATTTCATCTCCTTTTTTAAGAGTGTTCATTATATAGGGTTGGTTATACCATATTGCTTGGATTGAAGCAGTTTTGTCTTGAATCAAAGCAGTAATAACAGTCATTTTTTTGACCCAGGTTTTTTGTATCTCAATATCCATTATCTTTCCCTTAACGCAGTTTTCTTCATTAATTTTAATGTTTTGGATATCAGATATTTTAGAGAAATCTTTATATGATTTAGGAAAGTTAAATAATAAATCAGCTAAAGTTTTTATTTTTAGTCGTTTTAGTTTTTTGGCGAATACTGGGCCAATATGGGGGATTGTTTCAATTGGGTCTCCTAGGTTC
>JAQTRG010000072.1 GCA_028711945.1 Minisyncoccota bacterium | reverse complement strand
AAATGAACACAAAAGATTTTTCAATTTTAGTGGGTGGAGCTGCTGGTCAGGGCTCAAGAAAAGCTGGCTTGATTATTGCCAAGATTTTTAGTACTTTAGGCTATAGAATATTTATATACGATGACTATCAATCATTGATAAGGGGAGGACATAGTTTTTCTTTGATTCGGGTTTCTGAAAAAGAATATAATTGTTCAAAAAAGAAAATTGATATGCTTTTAGCTTTGGATGAAATAACAATCAAAGAGCATGGTAATGATTTAAACGAAGACGGAATAATTGTTTTTAATGCCGACAAGGTTAAAAATGACGGAATAGGAATTCCAGTTGAAACAATCGTCAAAGAATTAGAAGGAATTCCCATTATGGCTAATACTGCCTTGATTGCTGGATTCGTTAAAGTCGTTGGTGTTGAATTTGAATCTTTAAAAAGTGTTTTAGAGCATGAAATAGCAAAAGGGTTAGAAAAGAACTTAGAGATAGCTAAAAAAGCATACGATTCTATAGAAGAAAAGATAAAAATAGAAGACATTGGAAATCCTTTGCCTCTTTTAACAGGAAATGAAGCATTGTCTTTGGGTGCTGTGGCAGCAGGACTAGAAATATATATTGCTTATCCAATGACTCCAGCAACAGGAATTCTTAATTATTTAGCTGAATTAAAGGATTGTAATGTTTTAACAACACAATTAGAAAATGAAATTGCTGTAATTAATGCTGCTATTGGAGCAGCTTTTACCGGCAAAAGAGCAATGGTTGGAACTTCTGGTGGAGGATTTGCTTTAATGACAGAAGGAATTAGTTTAGCTGCCATGAGTGAAGTACCAATAGTTGTTGTTAATAGTCAAAGACCTGGACCAGCTACTGGTGTTCCTACATATGGTGGTCAAGGTGATTTGCTATTCACTCTTAATTCAGGACATGGAGATATTGTGAGACTTGTAATTGCTCCAGGAGATGCTAGTGAATCATATGAGTGGAGCGCTAAAGCAATGAACTTGGCTTGGAAATATCAAACCCCAGTAATTCTTTTAGTTGAAAAAGATTTGTCAGAAAGCACGTTTAGTTTTAATTTAGTAGATGTTAAAAAAGAAGAAGCATTATTGGGAAAGAATAATGCAGAATACAAAAGATATGAAATTACAGAAAGTGGAATTTCTCCTTTAGCTTTTCCAGGAGGTGAAGCAATTGTAAAAGCAACAAGTTATGAACACGATGAATTTGGAATTGCTACAGAAGACGAAGCGCTAATTAAAAAAATGCAAGACAAAAGATTGAGAAAGTTTGAAGCAATGGCTAAAGAAGTTGAGAATCTAAAAGCAATTAATGTTTATGGAGATTCTGACACAGCTGTAATATGTTTCGGTGTTTTAAAGGGAATAGTTAAGAGTGTTTGTGAAAAGCTAGGATTTAAGATGATTCAGCCTATTATTTTAGAGCCCTTCCCTGTAAAACAGATGCTAGAGGCCCTAAAAGGGGTCAAGAGAGTGATTTGTGTTGAGTCTAATGCATTGGGTCAACTATCTCAGGTTCTTTCTCAGAACGGGGTTAAGGTTGACAAAAAGGTCTTAAAATATGATGGCCGTCCTTTTAACGAAGAAGAATTAGAAGATCAATTAAAGAATATATAATATGGAAAACTTACAAACAAAAGCAATAAATACATGGTGTCCAGGTTGTGGTAATTTCGGGATTTTAGCAGCTTTTAAAAAAGCAATGGAGACATATGACAAGAAAGATATTGTTATTGTCTCTGATATTGGTTGTAGTTCTAAAATTATTGATTATTTGAATTTAAGTAGTTTTGACTCTTTGCATGGAAGATCAATCTCAACTGCTTCAGGAATTAAGTTGGGCAATCCTAACTTAAAAGTAATTGTTTTTATTGGTGATGGAGGAGCTTTGAATGAAGGAATTTCTCATTTAATTCATTTGGCTAAAAGAAATTCAGATATTACTGTATTAATGCATGATAATCGTTTGTTTGCTTTAACTACTGGACAATTTACAGCTGCTTCTCCAAAAGGAATGAAAACAAGATCAACTCCAGAAGGAGTAATTGAAAGTCCATTGAATCCATTAGAATTAATGCTTGATTCAAATGCAACTTTCATTGCTAGAAGTTATTCTTCGAAGATTGATCATTTAGCTTCTATTATTAAAAAAGCAATTGACCATGAAGGATTTAGTTTTGTCGAAATACTTCAACCCTGTATTTCTTTCTTAGATAATTCAAAAACTTACAATGAAAAAGTTTATGAAGCAGAAGATAAGCAAAGAAGCAAAGAAGAAGCTAGGAAATTAATTGAAGAGTGGAATTATAATGGAGAAGGCAATATTCCGTTAGGAGTGTTCTATTCTGAAAACAAGGATTCTTACGAAAAATTAATGAATAAAGGAATAACAAAAAATAATATTTATATTGAAAAATGTTTACAAGCCCATTTGTAGGAAAGACAAAACATATTGTCTGTATTGGAGGAGGGAATGCTATGCCCAAAACAGTCTTAAGAGGACTAAAGAAAAAAGACGTTGAATTAAGCGTTGTTTCTTGTGTTTTAGATTCAGGTGGCTCATCAGGAAAATTAAGAGCTGATTATGATATTATTTCTCCAGGAGACTTAAGAAGAGCTTTTTTAGAATTAATAGATATCCCTTTTGAAGATAAAGAAATTCTTGATTTTCGTTTTGAGGGTGGTTTTTTGAAGGGACACGATTTAGCCAATATTATTTTCACAGCAATGTGTTTGAATAAAGTATCATACAAAGAAGTGTTTGAAAAATTGAATAGTTTTTTAGGCAAGCATAAAATACTTCCTTCAACAATTCACAATGCTGATTTGGTTGCTGTTTTAGAAAATGGGGAAGAAATTGTTGGA
>JAQTRG010000011.1 GCA_028711945.1 Minisyncoccota bacterium | reverse complement strand
GCCAGAGTGGTCGAATGGGGCACCCTGCTAAGGTGTTAGTTGCGAAAGCGACTCGTGGGTTCGAATCCCTTCCTCTCCGCCAATTAAAAAAGGCCGAAGTCTTTAATTTAAAAACAAATAAAAAATATGACAAATAAATGGCCCTTGGGATTATTGGGATTATTGGGAATAAAAGGAATAGTTGGCATTATAAACAACGATTGGATGGAAGCTGTTTGGATAGCGTGGTTTGCATGGTTTTCTGCCTTTATCCCAGAAAAAAAGTAAACAGCATTCTCTCAAAAAAAACTCACTAAATGCTGAGTTCTTTTTTTGTAAAATCGGGATAATTGGCGTATAATTTCATTAACATGCAAATCTTAATGGATTCTATAAATTTCTTGCTTCATATCGACACAATCCTTAGTACAATAATTAGTACGTATGGAAATTTATCATATATAATTTTGTTTGCCATTATTTTCGCTGAAACAGGATTTGTCTTTACTCCATTCCTTCCTGGAGATTCACTATTATTCGCGGCTGGAGCTTTTGCGGCAACTGGCTCTTTTAATATTTCTATTTTAATTTTATTACTTTGGCTTGCTGCTTTCTTGGGAGACACTGCTAATTACTATATAGGAAAATTCATAGGGCAAAAACTAATAGACAGCCATAAAGTAAACATAAATCAAAATTACATAAACAGAACTCAAGAATTCTACAAAAAGCATGGCGGAAAAACTATTTTCTTAGCTAGATTTATTCCAATAATAAGAACGTTCGCACCATTTATAGCTGGAATAAGCAAAATGAATTATGCTAAATTCTCTTTATTTAATATCTTGGGAGGATTATTCTGGATATCTATGTTTACTCTTTCAGGATATTTCTTTGGAAACATTCCTCAAGTGAAAGAAAATTTTTCGATTGTTATAGTGGCTATAATTTTAATATCATTTATCCCGATTCTTGCTGAATTCTTAAACAAGAAAAATTCATGATGTATATTGACCGCGCATATGGAAAAGTAGAAATAAACGAACCCGTTATCTTGGATTTAATAAATTCTCCATTTATCCAAAGACTAAAGTATATTGACCAAGCTGGCTTCATAGAACCATACTTCCCTGGCAGAACCTTTTATCGTTTTGAACATTCTGTTGGAGTTTATTTGTTGCTCAAAAAATATAATGCATCAATTGAAGAACAAATAGCTGGATTAATCCATGATGTTTCCCACTCTGTTTTTTCTCATTGCATTGATTACATCCTTAGCGCTGGATCAGAGACAGAACATAACCATCAAGATAATATTTTTGTAAACTTCGTTAAAGAAACCGACATACCACAAATACTTGAAAAATATTCATTTGATATAAATAAAATATTAGATGATAATAATTTCCCATTGAAAGAAAAAACTCTGCCTGATTTGTGCGCTGACCGAATTGATTACGCCCTAAGGACAGCTTTAGTGTTTGAAGAAAAAACATTTGAAGAAATACAAGAATTATTAAAATCTTTATCAACAGAAAAAAACAATTGGGTTTTTAATGATTTAAACTCTGCCAAAGACTTTGCTAATCTTTTCTTAAAACTTAACACCGACTACTTTGCTGGCATGGAATCAGCACTAATGTTTCGAACTGTTGGAGATTGTATAAAATACACTATAGAGCAAGGCTATGTTTCTGAAAAAGACCTTTACACGACAGACAAAGAAATATTAACTAAAATAGAAGGCTTTATAAACAAAGATCAAAAATTAAAATTGCTTTGGGATAGAATGAATAACAAAATAAAAACAAAAAATGACCCCAACAATTACGACTCACAGGTATTGTGCAAATCAAGAGTAATTAATCCCCTATTCAAAGAAGGCGAACAAATAAAAAGATTGTCTGAGAAAGAATTAAATTGGAAAAAAGTGATTGAAAGAGAATCTTGTCCCAAGAGATATTTTATCAAATTTGAACAATAATTATTTCATTCTTAATTGACAATGCTCTCTTTTTTATATATTATTTCCCTATCGCGGAGGGATGCCTGAGCGGTTGAAAGGGATAGTCTTGAAAACTATTGTGGGGCAACTCACCGAGGGTTCGAATCCCTCTCCCTCCTCATACAAAAAGAGCCTATTAAGGCTTTTTTGTTAATTAATGTTTTAGTCCAAACATTCCGTTCACATACTAATTTAAAATATAATTAGCTGGTTGATTTTGAGTCAAATTTTGATAGTATGTACATAGGCCCTCGTAGTTCAATGGATAGAATACTAGCTTGCGGAGCTTGCGACAGAGGTTCGACTCCTCTCGAGGGCACCATGAATCTAAAAACACCTGTTGGGGAAATTCCTCATATTGGAGATGCACACAGGAAAAGATTAAAAAAACTAGGAATATCAGTTCTTAGTGATCTTTTATATTATTTCCCCAGAGAATACAGGGATTATAGCAAGATACAAAAAATAAGAGACATTAAAAACAATGAAGATGTTTGCATACAAGGAAAAGTATTAGGAATTGAACAAGACAGAGCTTGGGCTAAAAAAATTTCTATAACTAAGGCTATTATTCAAGATGACAGTGCTGCTATTCAAGTTGTATGGTTCAATCAGCCATATTTAATTAATTATCTAAAAAAAGATGAAGAATTAATTCTTGCTGGAAAGACAACGATAAAAAATGGAAGGCTACAATTAGTTTCTCCTACTCTTGAAAAAATATCCTTAAAAGATACTACTCACCTAGGAAGAATCGCTCCCATATATTCAGAAACAAAAGGAATAACATCAAGATGGTTAAGACATATCATTAAACCGATATTACTATCCATCAAAGATAATTTTCCTGAAACCCTACCTCAAGAAATAATTGATAAACATGGCTTACTATCTTTAAAAGAATCTCTCTATCAAATACACTTTCCTGATAAATTAGAAAATGCTGAAAGAGCAAAAGAAAGACTTTCTTTTGAACAGCTCTTTCTTATCTGTCTTTTTAATTTAAAAAAGAGACTTGAATTAAGAAAAGAAAAAGCTCCAGCTATTCCCATCAATCTAGATATTGTCAAAAGACTAATAGAATCTCTTCCATTTAATCTCACTGACGACCAAAGAAAATGCACATGGCAGATACTTAAAGACATGGAGCAAGGCATCCCCATGAACAGGCTTTTACAAGGAGATGTGGGGTCTGGAAAGACCGTAGTTTCGGCTATAGCCTCTATAAATGCTGTTAAAGCCAAAAATCAAGTCGTTCTAATGGCTCCAACCGAGATATTGGTAAAACAGCACTTTAAGACAATTTTCAACCTATTAAAGGACTTTAATATAAATATAGGGCTTTTGACTGGAAAAGAAGACAAATATTATTCTAAAAAACTAAAAACAGATACTATTGAAATTTCTAGAAAAAGATTATTAGAAAAAACTGAAAAAGGAGAAATTGATATTCTCATCGGTACTCATGCTTTAATATCCCCCATGAATAAAAGAAAAACAAAAAACGAAGATAAGGTTAAATTCAAAAGTCTAGGATTAATCATTGTTGATGAGCAACACCGATTCGGAGTGAAACAACGCGCATCATTGTCTCCCAAAAATAAAGAAAAAATACCTCATTTACTCTCAATGACTGCAACCCCGATACCAAGAACCTTAGCTTTAACTATTTGGGGAGATTTAAATCTTTCAATAATTGAAGAAATGCCTAAGGGAAGAAAAAAAATAATCACTGAAATTATTACTGAAGAAAAAAGATTAGAAACATATAATTTTATAGAAAAAGAAGCAAAGAGCGGAAGACAAATTTTTGTTATCTGTCCAAGGATAGAAATAGAAGAAGATAGTACATTAGAATTAAAAACTGTGAAAGAAGAATACGAAAAACTTTCTAAAAATGTATTTCCTAATTTAAAAATTGCCATGCTTCATGGGAAAATGACCAGCAAAGAAAAAGACAAAACAATGAAAGATTTCAGAAGCAAGAAATTTGATATTCTTGTTTCAACTTCAGTAGTTGAGGTTGGAATTGATATTCCTAATGCTACTGTAATGATGATTGAGGGGTCTGATAGATTTGGTCTGTCTCAACTCCATCAATTCAGAGGTAGAGTTGGCAGAGCAGAGCATCAATCATATTGTTTTCTTTTAACAGATTCAAAAAGCCAAAAGACAGACAAAAGATTAAAAGCAATGATTAAGTATGATAGTGGTTTTAAACTATCAGAAGTAGATCTTAGATTAAGAGGTCCTGGAGATTTCTTTGGGGTAAGGCAATGGGGCCTTCCTGATTTCGCTATGTCTTTCTTGGGAGACACAAAAGCTATTGCTAAAGCCAAAGAATCAGCAGAAGAGATAATAAAATCTAGCCCTAGCTTAGAAAAATACCCCAGCTTAAAAGCAAGGGTAGAATCTTTTGAAGAAAAGGTTCACTTAGAATAAATCAACTCTTTCTTACCTTTGGTGTTACCCAAAACCCCATATATCTACCGAACAGCCAGTGCATCTGAGCATGCAAAGCTGGCAAAGCACTAAAAAACATCATTACAAATGGAATAAGAATCCATTCTAGAGCCATTAATATGTATTTAAATCTTCCGTAATTAACTGGCTTCGGTGGAAGCAAAATTGTACTCAACCAAACAGAAATAATCAAGCTACACATTGTTACAGTTAATATCATGCTTGTTACCTTGGGAAGATTATACGAAACTAGAGTTTGAGCAAAATCACCTCCTCCAAAATATATTGGCAACCAGCCTAAAAGAAAAATTAAAATAGAAGAAACTGCCCACGAAACATGTCCTTCAATCAAATCAAATCCCATTAATATCTTTTTCTTCAATTGAATCTTTTTGTTCTTCAAGCAAGCGAACAAAAAATAAGGAACTTCTCCTACTCCATATGCCCACCTTTTTTGCTGTTTATAAACATTACCCATTGTTTTCAAAAATGTTTCTGCGCAATTGGCATCCATTGAAACAGGATAATACATTGGCTCTACTTTGTAATCTCCATCGTAATAGAAAAAACATTGCCAGAATATTCTTGAATCATCTGAAACAACATTAACTTGTTTGAATCCAACATCATTCAAAGCTTTAAATGGCATTGAGTGAGAAGAAAATGTCACTAGTTTTTCTGGCCTCTCTTGATTCATTGTATGCCAAAAAGTAGAAGAAAAAGAAAATATTCTTGATAATGGAGGAGATTGCCAAACATTATTTAAGTATAAAGGAATGGGTTGATAGCTGTTCCTTAATGGATTATCAACTGTTAAATATAAATAAGCTAAACGACTAAAATACTTAGGATAAACATAAGCATCAATATCAAAAGATGAAACAATAATATTCTCGTAAGGAATGTTCAAAGTATCTATTAATAATTCTTTGACTTGTTTTGTTGCCCAAGCATCATTAGACCCATGCCCAGCTAATTCTCCAACTATCCCCTTTGGATGCATTGTCACTAAAAACTTGAAAAACTTATCTCCATATTTTTCTTGAATCTTTTTAGAAATAATTTCTGCATTTTCTTTGTCAGCTTCTTCACAAGCCAAAACAACCATCATCTTTTCTTTGGGATAATCTGTTTTCAATAGATGCTCAAAAGCTGGATCAACTACTTCCATTGACTCCTTATACATTGGCAAGACAATTAAATGATATACATCTTTCCACGAATCAATGTTTAATCCATTTTTAGGCTTTCCCAGTTCTTCAATCTTTTTTAACCAATCTTCTTTCTCGTTATTTTTCATTTGTGAATACCCCGCCTTAAGATAGAAAGCAAAATATATTGTTCGGAGCAACCAATAGATATCATATATGATTATGAAAAAAGCAATAAAAATAGGCAGTTTGAAAGACAAAAAACCAGCCAAGAATAAGATTAACAAACTCAAGAGGCCAGTTAACATTTCTAAGAAACGATAGAGCTTTCTTTCCTTCTTATCCTCAAGATCAGAAGCCCTTCCAATTTTTAGATAATATTTTTCTTCCATTTGTGACCCCACAGGGAATCGAACCCTGATTATCAGATTGAAAATCTGGCGTCCTAACCGTTAGACGATGGGGCCAAAGACAGGTTTATATATACCAAAAACAAACGAAAAGCACAAGACTTGTTAAAACTTTATAACCTCACCTGGGTTAATAGTTCCTTTTTCTTTATTGCCATTATCTTCTTTTTCTTTCTTTGCTTCTCTTATCACCTCTCTTAATCCTTCAAAATCAATTTTCTTCCTTGCAGTTTTATTAACATCAATCATTTCAGGCTTTACTATCAATTTCTCTTGTTTTTTTTCTTTCTTAACAGGAACAAATTCCTTAGATGTTTCAGAAAGGCTAATGTATGGCAATTTTTCAAAAGAACTTTTGGGATGATCTTCATTATTCTTTCCAAGACAAGCTTTGCAATAAACTGGCCTTTTGCCATCTGGCTTAAAAGGAACCTTTACCTTCTTCCCACATTTTTCACATTGAGCATCATATAATTCTGTCTGCTGTTGCTGCCTTTCTCTTATTTCGTTTTTTGGCAATTCATTCAATCCAGTATATTTTGAAATCTCTTCTTCAATAACTTTTTTAACTGTTCCATATGTCTTTCTTGAAAAATCAATAATTTCCTGCTCAAAATCTTTTTCCATAGGAACCGCTGGTTTTAATGTTTCTGCTGAAAAAGGCCTTGAAGTAACTCCGTCAATCATTAATTTAACATAAACATTCTTTTTTCCTATATTAACCAAATCATGAGTGCAAAACTCTGGAGAAAATTCTGTTTCTAAAAAATCTCCATCTTCTGCTCCCACTCTAAAAAGAATCATTGTTCCCACGTTTCCAAAAACTGCATCTCTTACCTTTTCTTCCATTTGAGCAATATATTGATGAGCTAGAACAAGAGACAATCTATACTTTCTTGCTTCAGATAAAATGCTAGCGAAAGAATCTGTTGAAAAGTTTTGGAATTCATCAATGTATAATATAAAATCTGCCCTATCTTTTTCAGGAGTATCAACCCTAGACATGGCTGCTAATTGTAATTTAGTAACCAACAATGCGCCTAATAATCTTGAAGAATCTTCTCCTACCCTTCCTTTAGATAGGTTCATGATTAAAATCTTTTTCTCATCCATGATTTTTCTCATATCAATCGTTGACTTGGACTGTCCAATAATGTTTCTAATCAAAGGACTTGAGATAAACTGCCCAATTTTGTTTTGGATTGCAGCTGTTGCTTCAATTTCATATCTTTGACTATAACGACTAAACTCTTTAGTCCAAAATGATTTAACCACAGGATCTTTAACTTTTTCAATAATTTCTGCTCTCCATTCTGGATCAGCTAAAAGTCTGTTTACCCCCAAAAGAGTTGAACCAGGTATTTCAAGCAAAGCCAAAATAGCATTATTTAATATGTATTCCATTCTTGATGACCAAACATCGGGCCAAATTTTCTTGAATACGCCCATCAATCCTCCAGCGATAAGATGTCTATATTCAACATCAACATCTTCCATGATATTAAAAGCAACTGGATTCTCAATATCAGATGGATTAAAATATACGACATCTTTGATTCTTTCTTCAGGAATAAATTTTAGTATCTCTTCTGAGGCTTCTCCGTGAGGGTCAACAAATCCAATCCCGTTTCCATTTTGAATATCTTGAATCACCATGTTTTTCAAAAGCTCGGTCTTTCCCATGCCTGTTTTTCCAACAACATAAATATGACGCCTTCTATCGTCTATTCTAATTCCAAACCTCTTGCTCTCTCCCCTAAACGAGGTTTCTCCAAAAAAGATTATATCTTTAGATAAATTCATATATTATTCTACTGGCAATTCTGATGGCGGTGCCCCCTTCTTTATTTCTACTCTTCTAAAAGATGCTGATGGAGCAACTTCCTGACTTGGGAAGTGAAATAAAGTTGCTAACTCTTCTGAACTTAAAAGAAAAGTTGCTCCAGGAAGATCAAATGGGTCGCATGATGGATCTCTTCTTCTATATTTATCAATTAAATCTCTTTTCCTTACATATTTTCTTCTTTCGGTAAAAATATCTGGAGCTTGAACCTTAGTAATGGTTTTTTTCAAAGGCTTTACCCCATTAAGATTTCTAGCAGCAAACTGAGAGAAAAAACTAATACCAAAACCTTTAGCACCTTGGAACCATATATTCCTTTTGGCAACATACATAAATCTAATAAAACTAAGGTAACATATTTTAGAAGCTTTCTTTTCAATCGCTGTAACCACATCTCTCTCTCCAGATGTTAGCTTCATTTCTGGAGGAAGAAATCCCGGCTCTTCCTTTTTCTCTTGAGGAACTTCTCCTGTAGTAAGTAAAGTCCAAAAATCTTCAATTAATGTCCTTCCCTTGGTCCTTTCTGGCCTTTTAACCAACTTGTCAACCACTCCTTGAGCTTTCTTAACATAATCAACTTCATCTGTTCCGTAAGGCATAGCAAAAATCTGAATCCAAAGATTTTCACCCTTCTTCATTTTTGAAATCGTTTCAAATAATGAAGATAAAGTATCTACTCTTTTAATTTCTTCTGACATTTCTGGTCTTTCCTCAAAAAACTGCTCATATGTTTTTATAGGATAAACCCAATCTTTCAAAAGCTGGCAATCGAATCCCCACAAATCCCATTCTTTATTAGGAATATTCTGTGGAACATCTTTAGTATAATCAGGGACTTCAACTAATTCTACTTCTGGATATTGAGAATAAATAGCTGATTCAATTAATTTTCTGTTATTAGAAGGCATTCTGATAAACATATGAGGAACCCCATCTATTCCAGCTATCTCCATAGAAAAACCGAGCAGAGATTTTCCTTCATAATATTTCTCTTTCCAGCTTCCTGGAGGATCATATGTCCCCCACATAGAATTAAAAACATTTTCCATTGCTCTCAATGGTCTCTCCACTTTTTGAGGAATTTTGATTTCCAAAAGCACCCTTTTTCTAATAGGATCAGAATCCCAAGCGATGTTGACGCACTTAACAAGAAGAAATTTTAAAGGATTTACAAGCAAGAAAGGGATAATTAATATCCAGAACTGCAAGAAAATAGCTTTAATTAATAAAAGATAAGAAAAAATTATTTCCCATACGCTGGAAAACGATGTTGTTAGCAATGCTATTTCTGGCATTTATAAATTTTAAACTTATGCTTCGCGGATAGTGTATTTACCTTCTCCGTCCCTCGTAAAGAGGTTTTTATTCTGTAGATTCAAAAGAACAGTTGATTCTTTAACCATTCTTTGCCCCAAAACTTTACTAACTACTTCATCTTTTGAAAGTGGATTCCCTGCTTTCAAAACTTCATAAATAACATCCTTAACTTGTCCTGGATTATATCCCCAATCTCTTAATGCATAATATCCCCTACCAACCAAAATAAAGTCTTGGTTTCTAATCAATTCATTATGTACTGTTTGAGGATGTAATCTTTTGGCTCTATTAGATCTTGCTGAAAGAGATTCATTCAAAGTAAAAATCATGTCTGCTATATCTTTAAAATGCAAAGGCTTTTCTTTTTCTTTCAAGATTAATTTTATTTTATCCTTAACTGTTTTTGGATTTACTTCTGACCATGAACTCAACCCTATTTTATTCTCATCTATTGTCTTTAAAATATTCTTAGAAATTTCTAGATAGCAGTAAAATGCAATATTATTTAATTTTTGAGATGTTTTCTTGTATTCACTATAAAGATTTTCTAGCGTTTCAGGACTTCCCTTTTCTTCTAATAGCTTAATAAAATCTGCTGCAGTCTTTCTAGCTAAAGATGATGTCTCTTTGTTTATTGACCAAAAAGAATAAAAATTGTCATCTTCCTTTTCTTTAACCAATGATTCACTCAAGCTCAAAAGAAAAAGAATATTATTCCTATCTTCCTTAGAGCCAAGCTCTTCTAAGAGATTTTCTTGTTTTTTAATTCCGCCACAAGCATTTATCTTTTTTTCAAACAAAGCTTTAACTTTTTTAAATTCATCTTTTGCGCCAGAAGATTCGATGGCCTTTCTTGCTCTTTTTATTCCGTCATTCTCTATTTGCCTTACTCTTTCCCTTGTCACGCCATAGCTTTTGCCTATAGCTTCCAATGTTTCAGGCTTTCCTGTTTTGCCCAAAGCAAATCTGCGAGAGATAACTACTCTCGTTCTTTCTGGGATATTTTTAAGAATTTCCTGTGTTAATTTTTTATAATCTAATTCCATGATATTTTATTAAATATTGTAAACAATTTATAACATTTAATTCAACTATTGTCAACAGATTATTTGCCTTTTCTCTTTTGTCTAAAATTGTTCCAAGAAACCAATAACGGGCTAGCTAAAAATACTGAAGAAAAAGTACCCACTAAAATACCTATCCCCATTGTCAAAGTAAAATATTTTAACCCATCTTCATTGTTAAAAAAATAATATAAAGGAATCAAAGCAATAATAACCGTCAAAGAGGTATTAATACATCTAACAAAGGTTTCATTCAAACTTTTATTAACTATTTCTTCATAAGAAGACTTTCTGTCTTTCGTAAGATTTTCTCTTATTCTGTCGAAAACAACAACTGTATTATTAATACAGCTTCCAACAATAGTTAATAAAGCTGTAATTACGGGAATAGTTAACTGAACTCCGTAAAGATGACCCAAAAATGCTATTACCCCTAAAGGAATAATAATGTCGTGAAAAAGCATCAAGGTTGAAGACAAGCCATATTGAAATGAAGTGATGGGCTTTGAAACATTTCTAAAAGCAATTGCGATATAGAAAAGCATTGCAATTAACGCAACGATAACAACAAGTATCGTTTTATCTTTTAATTCTTTTCCAACAAGAGGGCTTATGGTTTCGCTACTAATTGACTTATCGTCTATCTCCCCCGTCTCTTTGATTTTAGAAATAATATTATTATATACCTCTGGAGAAATATCTTTCTTGCTAATTTTTAGAGCAACACCATTGTTTCCCATTGGTTGGATTTGAACATTTTTAGTTTCTTCAATTCCGCTCAAAGCATTTTGGATACTTGATGTTTCTGGTCTAGAATTTTTATAATCAAACTGAATCAAGCTACCTCCCTCAAAATCTATACCGACTTTCAATCCATATGCAAATAGAGAATATATGCTTAAGACAACAGCGACTATTGCAATGACAAAATATAATTTTGAATATTTTAAAAAGTTCATATTTTTATTTCCATAACCATTTTATCTTTCCAGCCCTACTAGAAGCAACAAATTCCAAGAAAATTCTCGAAACAACCATTGAGGAGAATAGGTTTAACAAAATACCTAGAATTAAAGCAAAGGCAAAGGCCTTGATAAAGCTCGTCCCAAACATATAAAGAATTATCATAACGATTAATGCAGTAAAATGTCCATCTCTAATTGAAGGCCATGCACGATCACATCCTTCAGTGACACTGTTTAAAACATCTTTACCGCTATTTAATTCTTCTCTCATTCTTGAAAAAATTAAAATATTTGCA
>JAQTRG010000071.1 GCA_028711945.1 Minisyncoccota bacterium | reverse complement strand
AGGGTCCAGAATCGCCCACAGGGCCCCAGAAGTTATCTTTCTTCCCGTACTCCTTTATCCTTAGAGCAGGAATTCCATTATTAATCCATAAATTAATTGCTTCTTCGTCTTTAGGAATATTCCCTTGTCCCTTAAATACTGTTACATGCAATTTATTCTTATCTAATCCTAATGATTCTAAAAATTCTAAAGCATACTTAATTGCACCTTCTTTGAAATAGCCATCCTTGTCTTGGCCAATTGACCAATTTCCTAGCATCTCAAAAAAAGTATGATGAGTATTATCTCCTACTTCTTCAATATCGTCTGTTCTAAAGCATTTTTGTGAAGAAGTTAAATGTCTTGAATTAAAATCAGCTATTATATCTTTCTTCCCTGCTAGATACAGCGAAAACTGCTGCATGCCAGCAGTAGTAAACAAAACCGTCTTGTCAGATGGTAAAAGCGAAGAGGAAGGAACTATCTTGTGCCCCCTTGAAACAAAAAACTCAAGAAACTTTTGTCTTAATTCTTCTGATGTCATAGTATAACTATACTAGAAAACAGAAAAACGGTCAAACAAAAAACACGCATTGAAGCGTGTTCCTTGTTAATTGAATTATTTATCAGATAATTTGTTTCTTGTGTCTTCAATCATACGAGCAGCAGCTTCTTTTCCTCCCAAACCAAAGGATAAACCAAAGGCTAAAGTTAAAGTTGCTACAAAGCCCATAACCAATGTATTAACAATTGAAGATGCAATTCCTAATTGAAGTAAAATTGCAAATATGGCAAATACATAAATTGCCCATTTAATAGTTGTTCCAACAAAATTAGCAAAACTAACTCCCATTTTCTTAACAGAAGCTTTAACCATTTTGCCTAAAATATCTGCTACAATAACAGCCACAATGAATATGGCAATAGAAACAATCAAATTAGGAACCCAAGCTAGCAATTTTGCTAAAATAGTAGCAAAAGAAGCCCAGCCTAAAATATCAGCAGCAACAGTCAAAAATATGACTATTAAAATCCATTTGACGATTGCCCCAATAAAGTCTGATGGAGTTACCTTAATATCTGCTTTGTCAAAAGCATCTTTCCATCCAGCTGAATCAAATAGCTTGTCAAACTTTAACGCACTTAAGATTCCAGCTACTAACTTTCCGATCCAAATAGCAATTATCCATCCAATAATAAAGATGATAACCGCACCTAATAATAATGGCAAGAACCCGATAATATTCGCCCATGCTTGTTGCAAGGCAAGAATAGTTATGCTTGTCCAGTCCACCATATGTTTTTTCCCAATTCTTTAAGTATTTAAAGAATAAAGGCATTAACTACTTATTAAAACGACCTTAATTATTATATAAATACTATACCAAACCCTAAAAGAAAAATCTAGTATTTTGTCAACACCTCCTTTAATTGAGAAATTCTTAAAGAATACTCTTCCAAACCAATTCCACTGTTCTTAAATAGCTTATTTAGTCCAGAATAATACTTTTCGCTTACACTAGAGGCTGGCATTGCTTGATTATACAAAGCAACCTCGTCAATGTATCCATTAAAATATAGGGTTCCATCTTGCTTTTGACTAATATAAAAAGAATCGTTATTTGTTCTTAATTTCCCAGTTGTGCTGGTCCTTGTACCATCTAAAATACCATTGATGTATATTTTCCCGGTATGGCTAGAATAATCATAGGTAGCAGATAAATAATACCATTTATTTAAATCAAGCTGAGTCAGAGAATCGGCTCCCAACCCGCAACCAACAATGTCTTCGGTCCAAATAAAAAACCTTACCAATCTATCATTATATCCCATTAATAATCCGTAAAGAGTCCCTTGGCTTGGATCACTAGCTGTTTTTCTAATAATATATTCGTAGTTACTATTTTGAACAGAGGTAATATTAACCCATACTGATATAGTGATTGCATCAGTAATATCTAAACTACTACCGCTACTATCATATGCTGAAAGATAGTCACCCGTTCCATCAAAATAAATACATTTTCCAGAAATACAATTAGAATTTTTAACAACAGAATTTCCTCCAATAAAATTAACATTATTGCCTCCCCAAGAATCTTTTGCGTCATCAGTAGTAACTGTACTTTCTGCATTTGTTGGTCCTTCAAACTTCCACTCTGAAACCAAACCCATTAATAATGAATTTCTCATTGAATTAGCAAATGCCTTTCCTTTGGCAATACTTGCACTATTAGTAATTGAACTCATTCCTACTAAAATAAATGCAGAGAGAACTCCGATGACAACGATTACTACCAATATTTCAATTAGAGTGAATGATTTATTCATTATTGGCTAAATTAGTTTTTAATTCTGTAATTCTTTGATTAAATTCATTCAACGCAATATCATTTTTTTTGAATAATCTATTTATCCCTGAATAATAATCTTGTTGAATTTCAAAAGATTGCTTGGGGGAATTGTATATAGAAATTTCATCAAGCATACCATTTAAATTGTATGCAGAACAACAAGCCTCCCCAATATAAATAGGATTAGAACTTGAAATATCATAAGAAGAAGGGACAGCAAGACTATTTTTAAAAATTCCATCTATATAAATAGACATACTACTATTATCTCTTTGAGCAACAATATAATTCCACTTATAAATATTAAGATATCCTCCACCAAAAGAATGTGGAGTTGTTCCGTCACTAATGTAGACTAAAAAATATGGATCTGTTGTACCCGTAACTCTTAATAAAAATCCTTTAGGAGAATATCTTTGCAATATTTCTGAACCATTCCCACCAGAACCACCGATATTTGGTTTAAACCATGCCGATACCAACCAAGAACTATCATTAAACGTATCAGATACAGTAGTACTATTGGGTATAGTAATAAAATCATCCGATCCATCAAACTCTAAACATTGGCCCTTTATACACCC
>JAQTRG010000070.1 GCA_028711945.1 Minisyncoccota bacterium | reverse complement strand
AACATATTTTTGATTATTAATACTTTTACAAAAATAAAACACTTCAAAAAGAAGTGCTAATTAAAAACTTTTTGTCTTGATAAATTATTTTAGACTCTAAACATCTTGTACTCATATAAAATAGACAAATTTAACTAACAAAACCAACATGTAAGGATACTCTATCATTTTACCAAATGTAATTATTTATTACAAATCATTTCAAGGGCATTCATTGCATCATTTGTTATTTTCTGGTCTTTCCCAGTGTTTATACCATACATAATATCATCTGCATTATTAATATGATCAATACCAATAGCGTGTCCCAGCTCATGAGCCAATACTAATACTAATTTCTTATAATCATCGAATTGATATATATTAATCTCTTTTATCCTGGTGCTTGCAATATAATTTCCCTGCTCAAATCTCTCTTCCATCGTTCCACTAGTCGCATTGTATTCTTCAACATTTATATTAAGTTTTTTGGCTAAATCATTTAATTGCTCTGCTAGTTGATTTATTTGAGGAATCATATTGTTAGCCTCTGCCTCTAGCCCTTCAATTTGAGTTGCCAATCTTTCTAGTTCTTGTTTTTGCATAACTAATTCTTCATATTTACTAGAAGATTCTTGTTTTTTGTTCCATTTATTAATCTCTGCTTCATATATTCTAGTTTTTTCATCATACGAAGCAATCAAATTATTCAATTCTACTATTTTTATATTATGTTCATTTAAATAATTTTTATACTCATTATTAAGATGATTATACTGGATATTCCCTTCTGCAAGGTTTTGATCTATATCATTTAAATTACTTGTTGATTCTTGGCGATAGTCATATACAAGATTAACTTTTAATTTTCCACTTGATGAATAATTAAACAAATCACGACCTGAAGGTTTTTCCCATAAATCTTCTGCTTCTTTTAAAGCTGTTAAGAGCAAGTCTTGAGATATTCCAAATTTATCATCAAAAGAGCCAATAGAGTATTCTATCGGCTGTTCACATGGATGATAGAATATATTGTCTCCCCACTTTTCCAAAACTAATCTAAAATCACTATTTAAAAAATATGCGAATAGAATAAAAAAACCTACTGGTATTAATACGTTGGTTATTTTAAAATTCATATTATTCCTTTTCTACACAATCACTATATGTAACAGCTCCGTTTTCTTGTATAAAAGCAGTGTTACCCTTATTCCAAAAAACAATAGATTCATCAGCATTAGCATATCTAGCCCCAGAAGCAGATATCGTCTGAGGGAGGACTAGCTCTCTATCTTTCAAATAAACTATTGCTCCTCGACTTAAAAATTTAACAAATATAATCTTTTCTCCAGCACAATTAAAAGTAGCTGTAATAATGTTTCCAACTGGTTTTTGTTCAATTGATGCAATCATTGCCTCTTTATATTCTCCTCCAAAATAAAAACCCAAAACAAAAGTAGAGACATATAATATTATTGCCAATAACTGAGAATACCAAGTAACTTTATTAAATACTATTTTCTTGTTGAGTACTACTTTCATATTTATATTATAAAAAGATAATCATTAAATGTAAAGGAACATCAACTGTTGATAAATCATATTTAAATAAAGATGTCTAAATGCTAGAATATATGGTGTTCGGATATTAAATAAAAAAATATATGAATCCACAAATAATAGTAACTATAGGGCCGAAATCTGAAGACTATGAGACGCTTAAAGCCATGGCTGAATCTGGCATGAATATTGCTAGGCTAAACTTTTCTCATGCGACATGTGAACAGTGGCAAAGAGTCAGACAATCTCTTTCCCAAATAAGAGAAGAAACAGGAATTGATATAAAGATGATGATGGATCTTCAAGGTCCTCGTATTCGTGTAGGAAACTTTCCCAAAAAAATGAACATTAACAAGGGAGAAACTTATACTTTATTTTATGGAAAAGCTAATACACTTAAAAGGCAGATACCAATAGACCATCCAGACCTTTTCAGAGATGTAAAAGTTGGTGAACATTTCTATATCGCTAATGGAAGCATTGAAATGGAAATAACTAAAATCAGTGGAAAGAAAATAATCGCTATAGCTCATAGGGGTGGCGTTCTTATCCAACGTAAAGGAATAAACATTCCAGAAACAAACCTATCGGGAGGGGTGTTGGGTGAAAAAGATTTAGCTGACGCAAAATTCGGAGCTGAAAACGGAGCTGATTACATTTGCCTTTCTTTTGTCCAAACAAGTAAAGACATTAAAGAATTGAGAAATATACTTGAAGATGAATTGATATTAATTATCGCAAAGATAGAAAGAGCAACTGCTTTAAATGATATTGATAATATAATAAAAAGTTCTGATGGCATAATGATTGCTCGTGGAGATTTGGGAATTGAAGTTCCAATAGAAGAAATACCCATGATTCAAAAAGATTTAATACGCCATGCACATCAGCACGGAAAACCAGCCATAGTCGCTACAGAAATGCTTGCCTCAATGATAGACCAACCTCATCCTACTCGTGCAGAAGTAACTGATATCGCTAATGCTATCTTTGATGGCGCTGATGCAACAATGCTTTCTGATGAAACTACTTCTGGCAATTATCCAGTTGAAGCAGTCCAAACAATGAAAAAAATAGCTGAAAGAGCTGATAAATACTTCCATAGCAATAATTATTTAGAACAAGGAGAAGTCAGCTAAATTTATTAGCAATCGGAATCAATAATCCCATCTTCAATAAGTCACCCAAAATAAAAGGATACAATCCTATTTCTAGAACTTTTTCAAATCCAACAAAATTTGCTAACCACAAAAGTCCAGGGATATAAAGAACAGCATTGCCAATAAAAATTGCAACAAATGCTGTTTTTTTATTAAATCCTTTCTCACATGACCAGCCAACCACAAAAGAAGATAAGACAAACCCTACGATGTATCCAAATGTAGGACTCATAATATAA
>JAQTRG010000069.1 GCA_028711945.1 Minisyncoccota bacterium | reverse complement strand
GGTTTTAAAAAGGTTTATAGATACAAATACCAAAAATAAATTTAGGTGCGCAAAATGGAATGAGTCTTTTTGTCTCTCCATTAAAAATGTTCCTTTTGTCGCGTTTAATTCGTGTATTGGGGGAACAGAACATGCTTATTTTGATGAACCAAAGCAGTATTGGAAGGCGGTAGAGGTGAATGTTCGACAACTGAATAAAAAGTTTTTCGCAAAGGAAAAGATTAAAGCTTTAGATATCCCGGCAATTGGTAAAACTCAATTGGATTATGCCTTAAGGTTTTTAAACAATAATCACACCAATTTTGCCGTTATTTTAACTCATCATAATCCTTTTCCAGTTCCGCTATCTGAATACAGACAGTATGCTTCTTTGATTGATTCTGGGAAGGTTCTTCATATGTTAGTTCAAAATAATCGATTTATTATTTTGTTGCATGGCCATGCTCATATTGATTGCGGTATTTCTGCCGATCTTCTGTTGAAGGGGTCAGGAAAAGTAGTTGCATTAGGAAATGCTGGTCTAAACAACGAAGGTGATGCTGCTTCAGCCGTGTACTTACAATTGTTAATAAAAGATAATAAATTTCTTGCCGCTTCAATTTTACGATTAGTAAAAAGAGGTATTATTTTTCAAAAGATGGAAGAGTTTGATATTTTGGGTAATGACGATAGTATAGTAGATTTGGAAATAGAAAAACTTGGTAGACAAACCAACTATACTTTTGAAGCTGCTGCAAAATTATTGAGAAAGAAAAACGAGAAAGATGATGACCTATTGGAGAAATTAATTAAATTTGCTTCAAAGAAAACAGTAACTATTGAAGGTTTGAAAGAGAATTCTTTTGCGAAATTGAGTATAATACGGAATTAATTATGGCCAGGAATCCATTTAGTTTCGGTAGAATTGAAAATGAAAAGAGCCCGGTGCTTTTTATGTCGGATGATTTCTTGGATTGGTCAGTTTGTAAATCACTGCTTTTTACTGGACCAAGAGGAAGCGGCAAGAGTTCAATTTTGAAAGCTTTATCGTGGGAAGTCACTTGGGGTTTTTCAAAGACGGTAGTAACGGGGTCTTCTAAGATTAGCAAGATTTTCTCAAATCCTACTTTTTTGGGTGTTTATTGTAGAGTAGAGGATATGGATATTGAGTATTGGGAACAATGGAAAATTAAGCAGAATGAGCATAATGCACAGAAGTCTTTTGGTACTTATCTAGAATTTCTTTATCTGGATTTATTTCTGAGTGCCATTATTAAACTTCAAAGAGAAAAGGCGATTTTTTCTAATAAAGTATCGGAGAGAGAAGTAGTAACTAAAATAATAACTTATTGTTATAGAAAGGACTTACGTCCGCATATTTTTGAGGAATCATTTGAATCATTAAGGTCATTAGTTGAAGAAACGCATTTGGGAATAAGAGATTTAGTATTTAGAAATATTTCGTCTGATCAATTGGTCGACACTTTTCCTATTTCAAGCCCGGGGGATTTAATTCAATATTTCGGGCAAATTTTAACAAAATATTTCCCCGAAGTTGCCGATTGGACATTTTCTCTTTTGATTGATGATTGCAATTGTTTAAAAGAGTGGCAGGCGGTTGTTATAAATACGGCAGTTGCTAAAGCGAAAGTTCCTATAGCGTATAAATTATCTGCGGTAGAAGGATTATATACTACTCGGAAAACCCTATCACAAACGAGACCTTTATCAGAACATGATCTAGAAACTGTGTCTATAGGTGGTGGCGATTTTCCAATGAATAAAGAAACATTCTTAAGATTAGCAGAGGGAGTTTGTAGAACAAGAATTGAAAGATATAACAATAATTTGCCCAAGAATAGATTTAATTTTAAATCCTTTTTCGGTTCTTTTGATCTGGAAGAGTTGCTTTTAGCGAGGTTGAAGACTAGTGAGAAGAACAAGACGAAAGATTTTCTTGAACTTGTTAAAAAACGATCTGCAAAAACTGGTTCTTTAGATGTTACGGGCGCTTGGATGGAAAAGAATAATATACGTGATTTTTTATATGAAGAGGATGCTTTTGTTAAAAAGCAGAATGATAGTAAATATTGGAAGAAGTGGAATCATACCGCTGCGATTGCACTTTGTAAAGAATATAAACAGGATTTTCCTTATTGTAGTTGGCAAGTAGTATTACTTTTGAGTGCGCGAAGTATTAGAGAAATGTTGAGAATAATGTCAAAAGTTTGGATAGTTAATAGAGCAAATATAGGTATCTTTACGAAAAAAAGCTCTTTGGGTCAAGAAATTCAAACAAAAGCAATTAAAATGGCGGCAAAGGCAAGTTTTAACGCAATTGATACAAAGCAGTTATTTGAGAATACTTCGTTACCTGAAATTTGCGAAAGACTAGGGAATCTGTTTTCTAAGTTTCAATCAATGCCTTATTTATTAAAAGCCCCTGAATCCGCAGCTATTTCTATTTTAAAGCAAGATTTGGATAGAATTCCTGAAATTGCTTCAGTTGTTGATGCCGCTGTCATGGCAGGTATTATGTTAAAGAAAGTAGAAAAGAACAAAGTTGAAATAGCTCTACATCCAATTTTGTCTCCAAGATTCAATTTTTGCTTTAGATCACCTTTCTATTATTCACAAGCAGTATCAAAAGATGAATTAACTTCGTTGTTTACGGGTGATCAGTCCGAAGCAATTCAAATTACAAAGAATATATTGAGCAAAAGATTAATTAATATTGGTAATATTGTAGAACGACTTAAAATAACTCAAGATAAATCTGTTAAAAAAGAACAGCAAATTGAAATAGGCTATGAAAAATTGGGAAAAAATATCAGAGTTTAGTTCCAGAGGCTTAATGGGGGTTTCATATCGTTCTAAAAGTGCAAAAATAGATTCTTATTTTGATGTTGGGATATTTTTCGGGACTTTTGAGTCCAGAGGATTGGTTTCTAGTAATTTATTAAATAGAAGAAATTGTAAGAAATCTATAATTGTTCTTTTTGATGAAGCAAAAGATACTATGCTTCGTAAAAAGA
>JAQTRG010000010.1 GCA_028711945.1 Minisyncoccota bacterium | reverse complement strand
TTTAGAAATATTTTTCATATGAGTCTATTTTAAATTAATTAAAAACTTACCTTTGGAGCCTGTCTTTCTCCTTCTCCTGCTTCAAAAAATTCTGAAGCCTTGAATCCAAACATTCCTGATAAGATATTAGTTGGGAATGTTTCAATTCTTGTATTAAAATCAAGGACATTGCCGTTATAAAACCTTCTAGCAGCTTGAACCTTGTCTTCTGTATCAGTTAATTCTCTTTGCAATTCAAGGAAATTAACGGAAGCCTTTAATTCGGGATAATTCTCTGAAAGAGCAAATATTGACTTCAAGGTTCCTGACAAAACATTCTCTGCTTCACCTTTTTCTTTTGCTCCCTTAGCTGACATGGCCATGTTTCTGGCCTGTATCACTTTCTCAAATGTATCTTTCTCATGAGCAGCATATCCCTTAACTGTTTCAACTAAGTTAGGAATCAAATCGTATCTTCTTTTTAATTGTACGTCAATATCTGACCATGCTTCCCTTACTCTGTTTCTTAGAGTAACCAAGCCATTGTATGTAACAATTAGATACAATGCAACCACAACAACGATACCAATAATTATTTTTGTTATCATATTTTTTTCTTTTTTATTATTTTCTTAGGTTTCTCTTCTTTTTTATCAAAAAAACTAAAAACTGTACTAAATGGTTTTGCTTTGATTATTTTCTTTAATGATTCTAAGCTTTCTAAATATAGCTTTCTAGCTGAATTTATTCCATCTTCAATATCCTTCAATTGAAGCTTTAAATCCATGAATTTCTTTGAGGTCTTTAAATCAGGATACTTTTCTGAAACTTTAAAAACAGAATCAAGAACAGCTGAAACCATACTGCCTGCTTCTTTTTTTTCTTCAAGAGTCTTAGCCCCATCAGCTTTTCTTTTAGCTTGAAGAATTTCATTCATTAAATCTTTTTCGTAAGAGATATACTTGCCTGCCTCTTTAACAATTTCAACAGCTAATCTAATTTTATTCAGTATCTGGTCTTCAAGATCTTTCAAGGCTTTTGCTGTTTGTTTTTTGATTCTCAAAAAAACAAGCATATTGCCCCAAATGAATAAAAGGATTAAAAAGACTATTACAGAAAGGATATATATTGTTTCCATGTTATAAAATTATATCAGAAATAAGTAAAAAAACAAGGCTTTTGTTATTCAATCACTGCGATAATATCATCTTCTACAATAACCAAATAATCCTTATCCCCTGCTTTAATTTCGTGAGACCTGTATCTATTAAACAAAACAATATCACCCTTTTTGACTTGCATAGAGATATTCTTTCCTTGAGAAGTAATTTTTCCAGATCCAACAAAAATAACTTTGCCTTGCTGTAGCTTTTCCTTTTCTCCTGATTGAAGAAGGAATATCCTTTCCTTGGCTTTTTCCTCTTCTTTTATTAACTCAACAACAACATTATTTGATAATGGTTTTATCTTCATGATTTATTTTATTTTTCTATATTCTATATATGAATAAAAACAAAGATAGATAATTGACCCTATAAGCGGGATGAAAAATAGTGCCCATGCAAAATCAGGGCAAATTGCTCCCAAAAGTGCAAAGATTGCTATTGCTTTAAATAAATACTCTCCTTTTTTATGAGTCTTATCCCAAACTCCTTCATTAGCCAATGTCCAAGGAGTTCTTATCCCTATCATATAATTCTGCTTTGCTTTTCCAAGCAAAACACCCACAAAGTAAAATAAAGCTGCAAATCCTGGCATTATAGCTTGAGTCATGTCAAAGGCTTGTCCCATGTTCCATGCAATAGTTAGCGCATAGATGTATAGCATAAAAAGATTAAAAACGATTACAAAGACATTAAAATCTCCCTCAAACTTTTTTATATTCTTTTTCTCTGGATCAATGTTGGGGATAAAAAAGAAAAGAAGCGTAAAGACAACCATTAAGATAGGAAACAAAAATACTCCCCAGAACTTAGACATATATCCATCTGCATCTCCATAGATATTCCAATGCGATGCCATGTTCTCTGGCATTATTGGATAAAGATATAATGAAACCATTATAGAAATTGCTAGAATTATAAGAACTATTATTTGTGTTTTTTTCATTTGTATTAATTTTATTTTTTATTATTTCAATTATACCCTCTTTTTTAATTATTTCCAAACATATATTGACTAAAAACCATTTTTAAAGTATCATCTTAATATATGAATAGCCTCATAGAAAAGCTCTTGGCAGGTGTAATTGGAATGGCTGCTTCCATATATCTTTTAGATGGCATAACCTATGACGGAAGCTTCAAAACAATACTCTTGGTAGGATTAACAGTGGGCTTATTGATATTTTTTATCAGACCATTATTGTCTTTAATAACTCTTCCCTTAAGGATTATCACCTTAAACCTTTTTTCTATTGTTATAATGATGTTCATTATATTCATAGTTGATTGTATCTTCCCCCCTGATATGTTTGAGATATTCGGATTACAAAATTATTTCTTTGCTACATTAATGGTTTGGATTTCAGAAAAAGCTCTATCAATGATTTTTAAATAAAATGAATAAAAATTTTCTTATCGCTCAATCAATAATTTCGGTTTTGTTAGTAATCATAATTCTTCTTCAACAAAGAGGAACTGCTTTAGGCTCTGCATTCGGAGGAAGCGGAGAAGTTTACAGCACCAGAAGAGGAATTCAAAAGAATCTGCTTTGGGTAACTGTCGTTCTTACTATCGCATTTCTAGTTTTGTCTGTGCTTAACTTAGCATACTAGCCTTTAATGAAAAAAATAAATAACAATTCTTCCGAGAGCCATACAAAATGGCCCTCTAAAAAGCAATGGTTGCATTTTTTTAAGATATTGGGAAAAAAGGAAAGAATACTATTTTCTGTACTTTTTACTATCTTTACCCTTTCTTCTATCTTTCTTATCCGCTCTTTCTATGTTTCTCACACAGAGATAGTGCCTGATAATTATGGAAGGATAAAAGAGGGGGTATTGGGACAACCACAATTCATTAATCCACTCTATGCCCCATTATCAGATGTTGATAGAGATTTATCTGAATTAGTTTTCTCCTCTTTAATGACATACGACAAGAATGGAAACATTGTTCCTGACCTTATATCCGAATATAAGATGGAAGAAAATGAAAAAAATGTTGAGATATCAATTAAGGAAAATGTTAAATGGCATGACAATAAACCATTAACCATTGATGATGTTATCTTTACCATTGATTTAGTTCAAGACCCTGAATACTTAAGCCCCTTAAGGACAATGTGGCAAGGGATAGAGATTGAAAAACTATCTGAATACAAAGCTCTTTTCAAATTAAAACAATCATACAGCGGGTTCGAAGAAGTTCTGGTAAGCTTAAAAATCCTGCCTAAGCATATTTGGAAAGACTTTTCGGTCCAAGCAATGACATCAAACAGGGCTTTGAATATAATGTCTCCTATCGGAAGCGGGCCGTATATAATAAGCAAGACAATTGAGAAAAATGACAAGACTATTAAGTCAATGATTCTTTCTGCTAACAAAAATTATTATGGAGACAAGCCGCATATCCAAAGAATTGATTTCTATTTCTTTAACAGCCAAGAAGAATTATTAAATAATTTGAAAAAAGGAAACCTAGATTCAGGCAACATTGAAAATCCAGTTAATTACGAAGAGAAAAAGTTCAAGAAATATAATCTTGAATCTATGGACACTCCTAATTATTTTACCCTGTTTATCAACAACCAAAAGAAACCATTAAGCGAAATCGACGTTAGACAAGCTTTAACTCTTTTAACCAATAAGCAAGAAATCATAAATCAAGTTTTAAATAATAATGGAAAAATAATGGATTCGCCCATTATCCCTAATTTCTTTGGATTCAATCAACCCAAATCAACATTTAGTTTTGATGAAGAGAAAGGAAAACAAATGCTTGATAAGGCACAGTATACTCTTAAAGATGGGACCAGAATTAAAACCATTGAAAAGTCTAATGGATTCCAATTTAAGCAAACCTTGCAATACGGAAACACTAATGCTGATGTAAAAAAACTCCAAGAGTGCTTGTCTCAAGATCCAGAAATATATCCTAGCCAAAACACAAGTGGATATTTTGGAAACGACACCAAGAACGCTGTTATCAAATTCCAAGAAAAATACAAAGATGATATACTCGTTCCTGCTGGAATTGATAAAGGAACAGGAAAAGTAGCCGGAGCAACAATCAAAAAGTTGAATGAGATTTGTTTCACTTCTCCCAGCGAAGAAATCCCCTTGTCCTTTGTTTTAAAAACAACCAACCACCCCACCCTTATTAAAACAGCCCAGATGATAAAGGAACAATGGGAAAAGCAAGGAATAAAAGTTGAAATACAGACAGTAGATGGAACAGAAATAAAAAAAGTTATCAGAGAAAGAGATTTTGAATTGTTGTTATTCGGAGAAAGATTAGGAGGAATACCAGACTTAATCCCTTTCTGGCACTCTTCGCAAAGAATCGACCCAGGTCTTAACATCTCTTTCTATGAAAACAAAAAAGCCGATGAATTAATGGAAAAAGCCAGAAGATATTCTGACTATAAAGACTCTGAAAGAAGCAAAACATTAGAAGATTTGCAAGATGTAATTATTAGTGACTCTCCAAGCATCTTCCTATACACTACTAATTACCTGTATTTAATGAATAAAAACATAAAAGGTTTCGAAACAGATAAAATAATCGAACCATCAAAAAGATTCGTTAATGTTGAAAATTGGTTTATTAAAGAAAAAAGAATATGGAAATGGAATTAAAAAATCCTGATATTAGATATGTCCACCAAATGGAAAACGTTATCGTGGATAAAGAATGGGCCCAAAAAAACTCTCAAAAAGAGCTGTATTATATGTATCGTGGAGTTAAAGAAAAAGATGGGCTAAGATATGACGTCACTGTTATTCCTGCTCTTCTTATGGGAAATGAATTTGCTAAAACAAAAGGACACGAACATTCTTCTTTACACATGGAAACATATACTGTCCTTGAGGGGGAAGCAATCTTTTTAATGCAAAAAGGAAAAGGAGATATACAAGATGTATATGCTATAAAAGCAAAAAAAGGAGACAGTGTTATCCTTCCCAAAGACTACTCACATATAACTATAAATCCTTCAGAAACAGAAACCTTAAAAATGTCGAACTGGGTTTCAAAAGAATGCGTTTCTGATTACAAACTAATTGATGAAAAAAAGGGTGCAGCATATTTTTTCACTAAAAATGGCTGGATTAAAAATAATAATTACAGCAATGTTCCAGAAATGAGATTAGAGGAGCCATTAAAAGAAATGCCTCAGAATCTTGATTTTCTAAAATAATATATGAATAAAAAAACTATTCTCATTACTGGCGGTTGCGGATTCATTGGAACCAATGCTGCTGAATACTGGCTCAAAAAAGGATATAGAGTTATCGTTTTCGATAACCTATCAAGAGTAGGGGCAAAAGAAAACTTAAGGTGGTTAAAAACACAAAAAGGATTAATTTTTGTCAGAGGAGATATTAGAAATTCTCAATCAATTGAAAACACTTTCAAAAAATACAAACCAGAATTAGTGCTTCACTTAGCAGCACAAGTAACAATGGTTACTTCTGTTAAAAAACCAAGAGAAGATTTTGAAATAAATGCTTTAGGAACATTCAATGTTTTGGAAGCATTAAGAAAGGAAGCACCAGAAGCTTGTTTGTTATACACCAGCACCAACAAAGTATATGGAGAGATGACAGATTTAGAAGTTGTTGAAAAAGACAAAAGATACGAATACAAAGACTTTAAAGGAATTTCGGAAGAAAGACACATTGATCCACATGGCCCCTATGGATGCAGCAAATGCACTGGCGACCAATACACTATTGATTGGTCAAGGATATACGGATTGAAAACAGTTGTTTTCAGACAATCAGGAATATATGGACCTCATCAATTTGGAATCGAAGAACAGGGCTGGCTAGCATGGTTAGTCAATGCAATACTTTTTGACAAGCCAATAACAATATATGGAGATGGAAAGCAAGTAAGAGATGTATTGTTTATTGATGACCTACTCAAAGCATATGATTTTGCTTTAACAAATATAAAAGAAACTAAAGGAAAAGCATATAACGTCGGCGGTGCAAGCTTTTCCCTGTCAATCTGGGAATTGTTCGACATCCTAGAAAAATTATCAGGTAAAAAATTCAAATACTCTTTCGGAGATTGGAGACCAGGAGACCAGAAAGTATATATTTCTGACATATCAAAAGCAGAAAAAGACTTTAATTGGTCACCTAACGTTTCCCCTAAAGAAGGAGTAGAAAAACTTTATTCATGGATATTAAAGAATAAAGCTGCGGTAAAAAGAGCGGGAGTGTTTGCCCAGAACTATCCAATTGTAAAATAAATAATATGATAAAAAAAGAAATAAAATTAGAAAACACGTCTCCTCGGAATGATCAAAAACATCATCACTCAGGAAGACCACAAAGAAAACATTACCCTCATCACCATCATCCTAAAACAGAAGAACCTATTAATAGCGACATGCTAAAAGTAATTCCTCTCGCTGGACTAGGTGAAGTTGGTAGAAACATGATGCTTCTTGAATACAAAGACTCGATTCTTATAATCGATGTTGGATTTAGGATGCCAGAAGAAAATATGCCTGGAATTGATTACATCATTCCTGACATTTCGTATCTTCTGAAAGATAATAAATACAAAAACATTGTTGGTGTTGTAATAACTCATGGACACTATGATCACATCGGAGCAATTCCATATATAATGCACAGGATTGGCAACCCTCCTATATACGCTTCTCCTCTTTCAAGAGGCATAATCATTAAAAGGCAAGAAGAATTCACTACTCTGCCAAAATTGGACATTAATGAAGTAAAAGACGGCTCTAATATCAAATTAGGACCTTTTGAAGTAGAATTCTTCAGGCAGAACCATAATATTCCTGATAATATGGGCTTGTTTATAAAGACCCCTGTTGGAAATGTTGTTCACACTTCTGACTTCAAATTTGACAACTTCCCTGTTAATGAAGAGCCAACCAATTTTGAAAAATTAAAAGCAATAGGAAAAAGAGGGATATTGCTTTTATTATCAGACTCAACAGGAGCAGAAGAAGAAGGCCATTCTCTTTCTGAAAAAGAAATTTTCGCAAATATGGAAAAAATCTTTGAAGCTGCTAAAGGAAGAATAATTATTGCTACCTTCTCTTCTCTGGTTAATAGAGTCCAGCAAGCAATTACTCTTTCTGAAAAATACGGAAGAAAAGTTGGATTCATCGGACACAGTATGAAAAGCAATGTAGAAATTACTAAAAAATTAGGATACTTGAAATCGCAAAAAGGAACTCTTTTGAAAAAGGTTGCTGATGCTAATAAATATCCTGACAAGAACATTACTATTCTGTGCACTGGCGCTCAAGGAGAAGAAAGTGCTGGATTAATGAAGGTCACGACAGGAGAACATCCTTCAATTTGTATAAAACCAGGGGATACTATCGTCTTCTCTTCTTCTGTTATTCCTGGGAACGAAAGAACTGTGCAAATGTTAAAAGATGATTTGTTAAGACAAAAAGCTAAAGTATTCCATTACAAGATGATGGATATCCATGCTGGAGGTCACGCACAAAGAGAAGAATTAAAAGAAATGATAGGAATGATGAATCCCAAATTCTTCATGCCCGTACATGGACAATTCTCAATGCTTTACGCCAATGCACAAATGGCGCAAGATGAATGCGGATTCAAAGAAGAAAACGTAATTTTAACTGACAATGGAAAAATTATTGATATTTCTCCCGAAAAAGCATTTATCGAAAAGAGAGAAATACCATCTGAATATATTATGGTTGATGGATTGGGCATTGGAGATGTTGGAGAAATTGTCTTGAGAGATAGACAGATGTTAGCAGAAGATGGAATCTTTGTTATAATAGCTGTAGTGAATAGAAAAACAGGAAAAGTCCAAGACTCACCTGATATTATTTCAAGAGGCTTTATCTATCTAAGAGAATCAAAAGATCTTCTTTATCAAACAAGGAAAAAGATTATCCAAACTATTGAAAAAGCAACTGCATCAGGACAAGTTGTAAACTGGACTTACGTTAAGGATAATGTTAGAAATACATTAGGAGACTTCCTTTTTGAAAAAACAAAAAGAAGGCCAATGGTGTTACCAGTAATAATTGAAGTAGGATAAACATATGCGTGTATTCTCAGGAATTAGGCCAACAGGCCAAATACATATCGGTAATTATTTAGGTGCAATCACTCAATGGATTTCTCTTCAAGAGAAAGAAGATTGTATTTTTTCTATTGTTGACTGGCACGCAATAGTTACCCCTTATGACGAAAAGAAACTGCAAGAAAACATTTTTGATCTTGCTACAACTTATTTAGCGTGCGGACTGAATCCAGAAAAATGCATTCTCTTTGTTCAATCACAAGTCAAAGAACACGTTGAATTGGCTTGGCTTTTAGGTTCAATCACTCCATTGGGAGAACTTAAAAGGATGACCCAATTCAAGGACAAGTCTGAAAAGCATCCAGAATATGTAAATACTGGATTATTAAACTACCCTATTTTGATGGCTGCTGATATTCTTTTATACGACGCAAACCAAGTACCAATCGGGCAAGACCAGAAACAACATTTGGAAATAACTAGAAACATTGCTGAAAGATTTAATAAAAAATACGGAAAAACTTTTGTTATCCCTGAACCAATGATTATGAAAGAGGGGGCAAAGATAATGTCTCTACAAAACCCTGAAAAGAAAATGTCAAAAACTGATGATACCAAAGGATGCATAGGTCTTTTTGACAAACCTGAAGAAATAAAAGAGAAAATAATGGCTGCAACTACTGATTCGGGGAAAGAGATAAAATACGATGTTATAAATAAAAAAGGCATTTCTAATCTTTTGAACATCTACTCTATATTCTCACACAAAACAATCAAAGAGATAGAAAAAGAATTTGAAGGAAAGGGCTATGGTGATTTTAAAAAAGCTTTAGCAGAGCTGCTGATAGAAAAGCTAAAGGATATTAGAAAGAAAAAATCTGAACTCATAAAAAACAAAGAATATGTATATAGCGTTCTAGAAAAAGGAAATAAGGGAGCAAGAAAAATTGCTTCAGCAAAAATGGAAAAAGTAAAGAAGCTGATGGGACTATAAATTAAAACAGGGATTTATCCCTGTTTTATTATCCCTTCAATTTCCTTAATCTTCTCTTCCATTAATTCTTTGGTTTTAGCTTCTAGAATAAATCTTAATAATGGTTCTGTATTAGATCCTCTCACAGAAAACCACCAATCATCAAAATCAATTCTAATCCCATCAATAGTTGAAATATTGCCTTGAGAATATTTTTGCCTTATCTTTTCAATTACAATGTCTTTATCTTCAACCTTAAAATTAATTTCTCCTGAATGATAATACTTTTTAAAGGGATCAATCAATTGAGAAAGTTTTTTGCCTGATTCTTTCATTTCTTCTATTAGAGAAAAAATAACAAAATATGGATCCTCAAAATAACTATCATTTTGTTTTAAATAAAAATGACCAGCATACTCAGCTGCAAAAACAGCATTTTCTTCTCTCATTTTAGCTTTGATAAAAGAGTGGCCGACTCTAACGGGAATTGCTATGCCACCCAATTGTTCTATTGTTTCTCTAGCGATATTGCTTGAACGGATATCATAAAGAATTTTTGCTCCTTTGTTTTGTCTTAATATTATTGAAGAGATTAAAGATAAAATTAAATCAGAGGTTATTATTTCTCCTTTTTCATCAACAAAAAATACCCTATCCCCGTCCCCATCAAAAGCAATTCCAATATCAGCATTGCTTTTAATGACCTGACTCTGCAAATCCTTGATATTCTCTTTTTTAAGAGGGTCTGGTTCGTGATTAGGGAAATTACTATCTAATTCTTTAAAAATATGTACTAAATTAATTCCCTTAAACATTTCTGAAACTAATATCCCCGAAACACTGTTAGCAGTATCAACAACTACCTTTATCCCACCCAAGCCATCTTTACTTTTTAAATATTCTTGTATTGGATTTATTTTTGTAATCTCTCCTATCTTTTTATTTTTAATAAAATTACCAGATAAAACTATTTCCTTTATCTCTCTAATCCCAGTATTTTCACTTATGGGAATTGCTTTTTCTCTAACTAATTTAAATCCATTGAACTGAGAAGGATTGTGACTAGCTGTAACATTAATTCCAGCATCATAATTATAATTAGCAACAGAAAAATATAACAAAGGAGTAGTTGATAAACCAATATCAATCACATTTGCTCCCATATCAATTATCCCCCTTATTAATTCTTTGCATAAACTAGGAGATGATAATCGATTGTCTTTCCCAACAACTACTTGAGGAATTTCTTTTTTAGAAACATTCTTAATAAATACAGCAAAAGCAGCCCCTATTTTATAGGCAGTTTCTTCGTTCAATTCTTCAGGATATATTCCCCTAATATCATAAGCTTTGAATATTTTTGATTCCATATACCCTATTTTACCAAAATAAAACTATTGAGTAAACACCTTGACCAAAACCATAAAAATTGATATATTATGGATACCTTAATTGCCTTCGCAGAAGATTAGGGGCTAATTATTAATATATGATATTCCACGAATTAAACATACTAGTTTCACCAAATCTTTCCGATGCAGACATCGCTTCTTTTATTGAAAAAACAGAAGTAGAATTGCAAAAATTAGGAAAAGTAATAAGCAGCAGAAAGCCTGAAAGAAGAAGACTTGCCTACCCATTACAAAATCATGTAGAAGCATGGCTATACTCTTCAGACTTAAACATTGAAGCAGGAGACAAAAAACAAGCCCTTGATTCAATAGAAAAAATGCTGAAAGAGGACAAAAATGTGCTTCGTTTCCTTATCGTTAAAAAAGACTCAAAAAAAGCTGAAGTTAAGCCAAGAAGAGGAGGACATAGACCTACTGTAACTGAAGAAAAAACAGAAGAACCTGTTTTAGAGGAAAAACCAAAAAAACAGAAAGTCCAACTTGAAGAAATCGACGAACAGCTAGACAAAATGCTTCAAGAATAATTCTAATTAGATAATAATAATTAGCAACAATATGAATCTAAACAAAGTTTTCTTAATCGGCAGAGTAGCAACCCAGCCAGAGATGAAAACAACTTCTTCTGGTCAAAGTGTTTGTACTTTAAGTATAGCTACTAATAGAATATGGAAAGACAAAGCTGGACAAAAAAAAGAAGAGTCTCAATTCCATCGTATTGTCTTGTGGCAAAAATTAGCTGAAATATCTTCACAATTCCTAAACAAAGGGTCTCTCGTCATGATTGAAGGAAGAATCCAAAATAGATCTTGGGAAGACAAAACTGGAGCTAAAAGATATACCACGGAAATAGTCGCTGAAGCAATGCAATTGGGACCGAGAGCAAGCGGTGAAACAGCAAAGCCATACAACCCATCAAACAATCCTAAAAAAGATAAAGGTGAGGTTGAAGAAGACGATATACCAATTATTGAAGACGGAGAAGAGATTGATGTTAAAGATATACCCTTTTAATAAATAAATATATGTATTGTTATTTCTGTAAAAAAAACATAAGAGAAGTTGATTTCAAAAATACTGAAATCCTTTCTAAATACATTTCCAAATCTGGAAAGATAAAAGCTAGAGAGAAAACTGGACTATGCGCTGGACACCAAAGAGAAGTTAGCAACGCAATCAAGAAAGCAAGAATAATGGCCCTATTGCCATTCGTAGCAAAATAAAAATACCCCCGAAAGGGGTATTTTTAACTTTGTTTCTTTAATATCTCCTCCTTTATCTCTTTAAATACTTTAGGATTTTCTTTCAAGAATTCCTTAGCTTTTTCTACTCCTGCTCCTAATTTAACCTCTCCGTATTGTAAATGAGAACCAGACTTTTTGATTACTCCCTCTTTAGTTCCTAAGTTAAGAATTTCAGCAACCTTAGATATTCCTTCATTGTAATAAATATCAAATTCAGCAGTCTTAAATGGAGCTGCTACTTTATTTTTAACAACCTTGGCTTTTA
>JAQTRG010000068.1 GCA_028711945.1 Minisyncoccota bacterium | reverse complement strand
CTTAGCTTCTACTTCATAGGCAATAGTTCCATCTACTATTGGGATTTCCACAACATTCTTTTTAGCAACTCTAGTTGCTTTTTCAATTGCTTGAGAAACATCTAACCCCTTAGCAACCCCAACTCCAACTTTTCCAAGCTTATTGCCAACAACAATTACAGCTCTGAATCTCATAGTCTTTCCCCCACCCGTTACTTTAGTAACTCTAGCTAAGTCTAAAAGCTTAGAGTCAAACTCATCTTTTGGTCCTTCCTTTTTATTAAATTTTGGGTTTCTTTCTCTTTGCATATTTTAGAATTTTAATCCTCCTTCTCTTGCTCCATCAGCTAAAGATTTTACTCTTCCATGATATTGATATCCTGCTCTATCAAAAACAACTTCTACTATTTTTTGTTCTTTTGCCTTTTCTGCGATAGCCATACCAACTAACTTAGCTATTTCTGATTTCTTTCCTTTCATATCTGCGTCTTTCACTGAAACAAGAGTCTTCTTGTTTGCGTCATCAATCAATTGTGCATAAATATGTTGATTAGAACGAAAAACACAAAGTCTTGGTTTGCTTGCATCGCCAACAACCTTTGCTCTCACTCTCTTATGTCTTACTTGTCTTTTTGTTTTATTTACTAACATATTATCTTAATATTATGCTCCTGCTGCAGCTTTCTTTCCAAGCTTCTTCTTAATTATTTCATCAATATATTTAATTCCTTTTCCCTTGTATGGTTCTGGTGGCTTTACTTTTCTGATTGTAGCCGAAGTCTGTCCTACCAATGCCTTGTCAATCCCTGTAACAATGATAACATTTTTTTCTACTTTAAATTCAATTCCTTCAGGAGCATCGATATCAACTGTATGACTCAAACCAACATCAAGTATTAATTTCTTTACCTCTACTCTTGATTTAAAACCAACTCCATTAATTTCTAATCTTTTTTCAAATCCTTTTGTAACTCCATCAACCATGTTTGAAACAAGAGTTCTTGATAAACCCCATAGAGCCTTTGATTTTGAATTCTCAACTCTTGGAATAAAGAAAATCTCGGTGTCTTTTATTTCAACATTGATTTGAGGAAAAAGCTTTATAGATAGTTTTCCTTTTGGTCCCTTGACTTCAAGTATTTCTTTATCTATTTTTACTTCTACTCCTGCTGGTATTATAATTGGTTTTTTTCCTATTCTTGACATATGTTTTTACCAAATTTCACAAATAATTTCTCCTCCTGCTTTATTCTTTCTTGCTTCTTTGTTAGTCATCATTCCTTTTGATGTAGAAATTATTGATAATCCGTGTCCAGACTTTACTGGTTTCAACTCATAAGCTGTAGAATAAATCCTCTGTCCTTGTTTTGATATTTTTCTAATCTTTGAAATTGCTGGATTGCCCTCTACATCATATTTCAAATCAATAAAAATCTTTCTTTTTGATAATCTTCCTTTTCTATCAACATTTTCAATTAGTCCCTCTTTTTTCAACAATTCAAGAATGCTGTATTTGAAATCAGAATACGGATAGATTGATATCTGCTTCTTGTGAACTGCCTGTGCATTATTTATTATTGTAATCATGTCTGCTATTGGGTCCATAACAATATATTTTACCAGCTACTCTTTTTAACTCCTGGAATCTCTCCTTTGTTGGCCATCTCTCTAAAACAAATCCTGCAAAGCCCGAACTTTCTGATATATCCTCTTTTCCTTCCACATTTAAAACACCTTCTCACAACTCTTGATGAGTATTTCGGCGTCTTCGCTGATTTTGCTATTTGTGCTGATGTTGCCATAATAATTCAACTTTTTGACTTTAACTTTTCTTGAACGGAAAGTCAAGCAATTTAAGTAATTCTAATCCTTCTTTTTTACTCTTCGCGCTAGTAACAACAGTAATTTCTAATCCAAGAATAATTGGTGATTTTTCTGGAGAAATTTCTGGGAAAGCGATATGCTCCTTAATTCCAAAATTCAAATTTCCACTCTGATCAACTGACTTAAGAGATATTCCACTAAAATCCCTTGAACGAGGAAGAACAATGTTAATCAATCTTTCCAAGAAATCATACATCTTTTTTCCTCTCAATGTAACCTTAGCTCCGATAACGCTACCTTCTCTTAATTTAAATGATGAAATAGATTTTCTAGCTGAAGTTAAAACTGGTCTTTGTCCTGTTACCTGAGAAACATTTTGAATAATATATTCTGAAAACTTTCTTTGTTCGTCTTTTGTTTTTGGTCCGATAATTCTTCCAAACCCAGTATTAACTACAACCTTCTGAATCTTAGGAACAGCCATTACATTCTTATAGCCAAACTTTTCCTTCATTCCTGAGATTACTTGTTTCTTATATTTTTCTTTTAGTTTCAAAATTGCCATATTCTTTTAATTAAATCCTAGCTCCACATTTCTTACAAACACGAAACTTTTTATTATCAACAATTTCATATCCAACCCTTGATCCTTTCCCACATTTTGAACAAACAAACTTTACATTCGAGATTTGAATTGGTTTTGGAGTATTAACAACTTGACCTTTTTGTCCAGACTTTTTTGTCTTAACATGCTTTTTAGCAATACTAACTCCTTCAACAACAACTTTGCCTAATTTAGGAAAAGCCTTCAAAACTTTGCCTTTCTTGCCTTTGTCGTTTCCTGATATTATTAAAACTTGATCGTTCTTTTTAATCTTCATATATTTAAACTAAATCTTTAGTCATTGTTGAAATCTTCTCAAAACCTTTTTCTCTTACTTCTCTTGCTACTGGACCAAGGATTCTTGTACCTTTTGGCTCCTTGCTTTGTCCTTCAAGCATAACTACTGCATTATCGTCAAATCTAATATATGTTCCATTGCTTCTTCTTACCTTCCCAACTTCTCTAATTATAACTGCTCTCAACACCTGGTGTTTTTTAACAATCTTTCTGGGTTCAGCAACTTTTACAGCGACAACGATAATATCACCCAAAGAAGCATATCTTTTTCTTGTCCCACCTAAAACACGAATGCATTTTACCATCTTTGCTCCGCTGTTATCAGCAACTTTTAATTTTGTCTGTACCTG
>JAQTRG010000067.1 GCA_028711945.1 Minisyncoccota bacterium | reverse complement strand
CTTCAAAGAAAGTTAGAAGAGGAAAGATTGAAGGCACAAGAAGTGGATATAAGAAAGCTATCGTAAAGATTAAAGAAGGTCAAAAAATAGAAGTAGTATCACAATAACATGCAAAGAAAGACATTAAAATTGAAAAATCTATTAATCTTGTCAAAGAAGAAACCAGAGAAGAATCTTTTGGCTAGGGTTAAAAGATCAGGAGGCAGAGGAAGCAATGGAAGAATAACCTCAAGACATATTGGAGGAGGAGCAAGAAAGCTATACAGAATTGTTGATTTTGCTCAAACAAAAATGAATGTATGGGGAACAATTGCTGCTTTAGAATATGATCCAAACAGAAATGCATTTTTGATGCTTGTTGAATTTGAAGACAAAGAAAAGAAGTATATGATTGCTCCAGAAGGAGTTAAAGCAGGAGACAGGATTATTGTAGCTGAAAAGGCTGAGGCCAATGCTGGAAGCAGAATGAGGTTGAAAAATATTCCAGAAGGAACTATAGTTTATAATATTGAGCTAGAACCAGGAAGAGGCGGAAAGATTGTTAGATCAGCTGGAACAGGCGCAGTGATTCAAAATCACGAAGGAAAATATTCTAATATTAAAATGCCTTCTACTGAGATTAGAAAGATATTAGGAGAATGTTTTGCATCAGTTGGAACTGTTTCAAACTCAGAATACAGATTTATCAATTGGAGTAAAGCAGGAAAGTCTAGAAAGAAAGGAATCAGGCCTCATGTTAGAGGTAGTGCTATGAATCCTTGCGATCATCCTCACGGAGGCGGAGAATGTAGATCACCGATTGGTATGAAATATCCAAAGACACCATGGGGAAAGCATGCGTTGGGGGTAAAGACAAGAAATAAGACCAAGTGGACAACGGGTTTGATTATTCAAAGAAGAAATAAGAAAAAGAAATAATAGATTATGTCAAGAAGTCTAAAAAAAGGACCATATATTGATAAGAATGTGACTAAAAAGATTGAAGGAAAGAAGCCAAGCGAAACACCAGCTATTAAAACCTGGTCTAGAGCTTCGACTATCACTCCAGAAATGATTGGGTTTATTTTTGCAGTTCATAATGGAAAAGACTTTATCCAGGTTAGAGTTACAGAAGAAATGGTCGGACATAAATTAGGTGAATTTTCTCCAACAACAAAATTTTTAAGACATGGAGGAAAGATGCAGAAGACTTTAGAAAAAGGAGCACCTATGCCACCTGTAGCAAAATTAGAGCCCGCAGCTAAGGCTAAGCCATCAGCAAAAAAATAAAGAAATATGTTTCAAGTTAAGTTAAGCCATTTACATATATCACCAAGGAAAGCAAGATTAGTAGCAGATTTGGTAAGAGGGAAGGGAGCAGAAGAAGCTCAGACGATTTTGAATTTTACAATAAAGAAATCTGCTGATCCAATGTTGAAACTTTTGAATTCAGCCATTGCTAACGCTAAAACTACAAAAAACATAGAAGCTAAGGATTTATACATTTCTAAAGTTTTGGTGAACGAAGGGCCAATCGGAAAGAGGCTTTTCCCAAGAGCAAAAGGCAGAGGAGATATTATTAAGAAAAGAACGTCACATATTGTTTTGGTATTAGATGCCAGAAAAGAAGAAGTTAAAAAGGAAACAAAGAAAAAGGATAAAAAAGTAGTAGATAAGAAGAAATAAAATGAGTCACAAAGTACACCCCAAAATTTTTAGGATCAGAGGAATGGAGGATTGGTTATCCCATGGTTTTTATGGTGAATCACCTTTGAAGCCTTTAAAAGAAGATTTTTTAATCAGGTCTTTTCTATTAAAAAAATTCAAGGAATCAAGCGTTGAAAAATTAGAGATTGAAAGATATAGCAACAAGACTAGCGTACTCGTTCATTCTGCTAGACCAGGATTGATTATCGGTCGTGGAGGAGAAGGAATTGAAAAAATTAGATTAGAATTGATTAAAGAAGTATTTAAAAAGAATAATTTGACATTGAAAGAGATGAGTGATCTTTCAAAAAGACTTAAGATTGAAGTCAAGGAAGTTCCAAATCCATGGACTTCAGCAGAATTAGTAGGACAATGGATTGCTCAAAAGATTGAGAAGAGAACTCCTTTTAGAAAAACATTAAAACAAGCCATTGAAAAAGTTATGGCTAATAAAGGTGTTAAGGGAATAAAAGTTATGGTTTCGGGAAGATTAGATGGAGCTCAAATAGCTAGAACAGAATGGTTAGAAAAAGGAAGACTACCAAGACAGACATTAAGGGCAGACATTGATTATGCTTTAGAAGAAGCAAGGTGTACATATGGAACAATCGGAATAAAGGTTTGGATATATAAAGGAGATAAGTTTGATTAAATAAAACATGTTAGCGCCAAAAAGATTAAAACATAGAAAACAGCAGAAAGGAAGGAGCAGATTAAGGATGTTTGAGAGCAAAGGAACAAAGATTGCTTTTGGTAGCTTTGGATTGAAAGCAACGACAGCAAGATGGGTTACCAGTAATCAGATAGAAGCTTGCAGAAGAGCGATTATTAGATTTTTAAGAAAAGGAGGAAAGCTTTGGATAAGAATATTTCCAGACAAAGTTGTTACAAAGAAAGGACAAGAAACTCCGATGGGAGGTGGAAAGGGTTCAGTTGATCACTATGTATTTTCAGTTAAGCCAGGAAGAATCCTATTTGAGTTAGAAGGAATTAGTGAGGCAGATGCTAAGGAAGCTTTAAGAATAGCTGGAAATAAGTTGCCAGTTAAGACAAAATTTGTTAAGAAAGACTAATATGAAGAACAAAGAATTGGTTTTAAAAACTAAAGATGAGTTGATGAAGACAATGGATGACAAGAAAAAAAGAATTGAAGATATTCGTTTCAAGTCTGCTTCAGGAGCAGTTAAAAATGTTAAAGAATTAAGAGAAGATAAAAAAGATATTGCAAGAATTTTGACTATAGTAAACAAAAAATAACATGCCCAAAAAAGAACTAAAAGGAATAATAGTTTCAGATAAGATGCAGAAGACTGCTGTAGTTGAAGTTGAGAGAATTAAAGAACATCCTAAATACAAGAGAAGATTTAAGGTGCACAAGAAATATAAGGCACACGTTGAGAGCG
>JAQTRG010000009.1 GCA_028711945.1 Minisyncoccota bacterium | reverse complement strand
CCCATCTCCGGCACACAATCGAATATATATGGGCCCGTAGCGAAATTGGTCATCGCGCCTCCCTGTCACGGAGGAGATTGCCGGTTCGAGTCCGGTCGGGCCCGCAAAAAGAAAACAGGTTATCCTGTTTTTTTGTATAAAAAAATGGGGCAAGCTTTTCAGCAAGACACCCGTATTTTGAGGCATATGGCACACTTGCCATTGCATTTTACGTGATCTGGACACGCAGGTAGCTCCATAACATTCCCATTGTGTCTCACCAATATCGTTTGAACGGGAATCTTTTTGCAATCTTCGTGAGCACACTCGGTTAGTGTTCCGGTAAAGGGAATGAAAAGTTTGAAATCTTCAAACGTTATAAGGGCTTTATTCTCTGGAGCCCAGTCTTCATCGATTCTCAAATCTTTTCTGAAGAACGGAGCCCGAGACATTATGAGCCCTTTCTTGGGAAGTTCTACAATGACGTCTTCTTTTTTTAAATACAAGACTCGTCCTTGTTTTCCAGCGAAGCAACTGTCGCCAATAATTGTGACGATAGTCCCTTTTTTGATTTCGGTTTTTCCCTTAGTCATTAACAATCACCATGATTAGTCCAAGTGAGTGTAATGTAAGCCTCAAATGAACTATTTTTGTTGTATAATAAATAAGCTGGTTAGTCAAGGGTTTGTTTTTTATCGTTTTTAAGGTAAAATAAAAATAATAATTTAATTAAGATATGAAAAAAAGAGATATTATTCTTTCAATAGTAGTAATCATTGTCATTTCTTCAGTGTTTTTTTTGTTAAAGCCAGCAGACAAAGTAATCAAAAATAATAGTTTACAAACAATTCCAAGTAAAGATGATTTAATCGTTGTTGAGTCTTTGGTTTCTAATTCAGAAATATCTTCTCCTTTGACTATTGTCGGAAAAGCTAGGGGAACTTGGTTTTTTGAAGCAAGTTTTCCCATAGTTATTACCGATTGGGATGGATTAATTATCGCTGAAGGGTACGCAACTGCTAATGGAGATTGGATGACAAAAGATTATGTTCCTTTTTCTGCTACAATTGAATTTACAAGACCAAGCTATGAAACTCGTGGATTTTTAATACTTAAAAAGGACAATCCTTCGGGCTTACCAGAGAATGATAATGCCTTGGAAATACCAGTTATTTTCAAGTAAAAAAGTGTTGCTTTTTCCCTTGTTTTGAGGTAAAATAAGGATATAAATATATGGATTTCATTGAGCTTAAAGACAATGCCGAAAAAGAGTTGGAAAAGATTGCTAAATCAAGCGAATTGAAGTCTTTTTTTGATAAATATCTAGGCAAGAAAGGAGAGATTAGACAGCTCTTTTCTTTAGTTAAAGAACTGACAGAAGAAGAGAAAAAGAAATTAGGACAGGAAGTTAATGAATTTGCTAGAAATTTAGAGGAAAAAATTGCTGAATTAGAAAAAGAAATAAGAAGAAAAGAAGTTGAAACTGAGGAAGGATCCCAATCCTTAGATGTTTCTTTATCTAATGAAAAAATAGAAACAGGACATTTGAATCCTTTAACTTTAACAAGAAGAGAAATGGAAAGGATTTTTGAATTAATGGGATTTTCAGTTGTCGATGGTCCTGAAGTAGAAGATGAATGGCATAACTTTGATTCATTAAATATTCCCGAAGGACACCCAGCAAGAGATGCGTTATCATTAGGTAAAACATATTATTTAAAAAATGGAAATGTACTTAGGACTCAGACTTCTTCTGCTCAGACAAGATATATGCAAGCGATGACGCCTCCAATCAGAATTGTAATCCCGGGAAAAGTATACAGATATGAAACAACTGACGCATCACATGAAATCAATTTTTACCAAATAGAAGGACTATTAATAGATAAAGATGTTTCTGTTGCTAATTTGAAAGCAGTACTTCGAATATTTTTAGAGGAATTTTTTGAAAGAGAGGTTGAGATTAGATTAAGGCCTAGTTATTTTCCTTTCACTGAGCCTAGCTTTGAAGTGGATATGCTTTGTACTGTTTGTGATGGAAAAGGATGTTCAGCTTGCAAGAGATCTGGTTGGGTTGAGATATTAGGAGCAGGAATGGTTCATCCAAATGTGATTAAAAATGGAAAACTAAATCCTAAGAAATGGAAAGGATTTGCATTTGGCATGGCAATAGATAGGTTGGCAATGATGAAATATAAGATTAATGATGTGAGGTTGTTTCATAGTGGGAACCTTAAATTCTTAAAACAATTTTAAAATGCTTTTTTCATATAATTGGTTAAAATCTTTTTTTAGTGGAGAATTGCCAGAGCCAAAGAAATTGGCAGAGATTTTGACATTGCATTCTTTTGAAGTTGAGTCACTTGAGAAAAAAGGAACTGATTGGATATTGGGAATCGACGTGTTGCCAGACAGAGCTGGAGATTGCTTGTCTCATATTGGTATCGCTAGAGAAATATCTGTTTTGCTAAACAAGAAATTAATCTTGCCTAAAGTTAAGATTAATACAAAAGGAAAAGGATCTATTTCAGTAGAAGTTGCTGATTCAAAAGATTGTTTGAGATATATTGCCTGTGCAATGGACAATGTCAAGATTGGTTCTTCCCCTAAATGGTTAAAAGAAAAATTAGAAGCTTGTGGATTGAATTCTATTAATAATGTTGTTGATGCAACTAATTATGTAATGCTTGAAACAGGCCAGCCATTGCATGCTTTTGATTTTAATAATGTTTCAGGAGGGCATATTGTTGTGAGAAGAGCAAAGAAAGGAGAGAAAATAATGACTTTGTCCGAAAAAGAATATATATTAAACGAAAATATTCTTGTAATTGCTGACTCTAATATGCCAATGGCTCTTGCTGGGATTAAAGGAGGAAAAATTGCAGAAATATCCAACAAGACAACAAAGATTATCCTTGAGTCTGCTAACTTTAATGCTAAATTAATTTCTCAAACAGCAAGAAAATTAAACTTAAGAACAGATGCCTCTGTTAGATTTGAAAATAATATAGATCCTAATTTGGCAGAAATAGCTTTGAATAGAGTTATTTCTATGATTGAAGAAATAGCTAACGGAAAAGTTGTTAGTAAAATATCTGATGTTTATAAATCAAAAGCTAAGACAAGAAAAATAGTTTTAGAAATAAAAGAAGTGTCTAGAATTATTGGAATTGAGATTCCTAAAAAAGATATTATCAATATTCTTGTTAAATTGGGGTTTGGAGTAAAGGAGACAAAAAGCAAGCTTTTAGTTGAAGTTCCAACATATAGGCAGGACATTATTATCCCCGAGAATTTGATTGAAGAAATCGGGAGGATATTTGGATATGAAAAGGTTGTAGAAGAGCTTCCAAGGGGCTATTTAGAGCCGATAAAGAGGAACGAGAGCACGTATTGGCAGAACAAAGCTAGGGATATTTTGAAAGAGCTTAAATTTACAGAAATATACATGTATTCATTTATTGGAGATGAAGAAAAGAATGTATTTCAATTAAAAGCTGAAGAGATAGTAAATCCTGTTAGTGCTTTTTATAATTATTTAAGGCCAACACTAATTCCACAGATGGCCAAGACGATAAAAGAGAATTTAAAGTTCTTTAAAGATATTGCAGTATTTGAAATCGGAAAGAGTTTTACTAAAGATAAAGAAACATTTACTTTGTCGGGCGGAGTTTCTTGTTGTGACTTTTATTGTTTAAAAGCATGTTTGAATACATTATTTGATAAATTAGGAGTTAAGAATGTTTCTTATTCTCTGATTAAAGATAAATCTTTTTGGAATAAAGGGAAAACAGCAGATATTATTGTTAAAGGAGAAAAGATTGGGAATATCGGATATTTATCAATGGATATTTGTCAGGTTTTGGGACTTAATAAAAATGTAGTATATTTTGAAATTAATTTTGAGAAATTAGAAAAGAATTGTTCTAGAAAAAAAACATATGAGGCTATTTCATATCATCCTCCAGCCCTACGAGACATTTCAGGAATTATTTCAGATGAGGTTAGTGTTGATGATATTATCGATTTAATTAAAAAGAAGGGAGGGCAATTATTAAAATCAGCAGAAGTGTTTGATGTGTACAAGGGAAATGGAATCCCTCAAGGAAAGAAAAGTGTTTCATTCCATTTAGTATATCAATCAGAAGAAAAGACATTAGATTCAAAAACAGTTGATTCCCTAAGAGACGGTCTTGTGAATGAATTAAATCAAGGCGTTAATTGGGAAGAAAGGAAATAAAATAAGAATAAAAAAATGGCAAAAGAAAAAGTAAGCTCATATAGTGCAAAAGACATATTCGTATTAGAGGGTCTTGATCCAGTAAGGAAAAGGCCTGGAATGTATATCGGTTCAACAGGACAAGCGGGTCTTCATCATTTGGTTTATGAAGTCGTAGACAACTCTCTTGATGAGGCTTTAGGAGGATATTGCGATAAGATAGAAGTATATCTTTTGCCTGGCAATCAAGTTAAGGTAATTGATAATGGAAGGGGTATTCCAGTTGATCTTCATGAGAAAACCAAGAAGTCAGCCCTAGAGACTATCATGACCACTCTTCATGCTGGAGGAAAGTTTGGAGGAGATGCATACAAGATTTCAGGAGGCTTGCATGGTGTGGGTGTTTCTGTTGTTTGTGCTTTATCAAAAAATATGAGAGCAGAGGTTTGCAAAGAAGGAAGCAGATATGCACAAGAATACAAGCAGGGAAAACCAGTTGCTCAAGTTAAGAAAATTGGAGAATGTAAACAAAGAGGAACTACAATTATCTTTGAACCTGATATTGAAATATTTAAGGAAATATCTTTTGATAGTAAAAAGCTTTTAGCCCACCTTAGACAACAAGCATATTTGACCAAAGGAATTAGAATCGATTTTTATGATGAAAGAGATAAGAATAATTTGCTTGAATATCATTTCTATTTCGAAGGAGGAGTAGTTTCATATTTGAAATATATGAATAAGGGCTCAAAGACAGTTCATCCCAATCCTTTCTATTGCTTAGGAGAAAAAGAAGGAATTACTGTTGAGGCTGCTATTCAATATACTGATGATTATGAAATGAAGGAAGAAAGTTTTACCAATAACATCTTTACAATTGAAGGAGGAACTCATTTAACTGGTTTTAGGGCTGCTCTGACAAGATTAATAAATGAATATGCTAGAAAGGGAGGTTTTCTTAAGGAAGCAGAACTTAATTTAACAGGAGATGATATTAGAGAAGGTCTATCCGCTGTTGTTTCTATTAAAATGAGGGAACCACAGTTTGAAGGACAAACTAAAACTAAATTAGGAAATCCAGAGGCTAGAACAGCAACTGAAAATGTTGTTGCTGAAGCACTTTCTGATTATTTGGAAAGATATCCACAGGACACAAAAATTATTATTGAAAAAGCAGTACTCTCATATAAAGCTAGAAAAGCTGCTAAAGCTGCAAAAGAAACTGTACTTCGAAAAGGCGTAATGGAAGGATTGTCTTTGCCTGGAAAGTTAGCTGACTGCACATCAAGAAAACCAGAAGAATCTGAAATATATATTGTGGAGGGAGAATCAGCCGGTGGCTCATCAAGACAAGCAAGGAACAGAAAGTTTCAGGCCATTCTTCCGTTGAAAGGAAAAATTCTAAACGTTGAAAGGGTAAGGTTAGACAAGATGCTTTCTTCAGAAGAGGTAAAAGCATTAATTATTGCTTTGGGAACTGCTATTGCTGATGATTTTAACCTTGAAAAATTGAGATATCATAGAATTATTATCATGTGTGATGCGGACTCTGATGGAAACCACATTAAAACACTATTATTAACATTATTCTTTAGACACTTCAAGCCAATTATTGATATGGGTTATTTGTATTTAGCTCAGCCTCCATTATACAAGATTCAAATGGGAAAAGAGGCTAAGTATGTTTATTCTGACGATCAAAAAGAAGAATTGTTAAAGGGAATGAAAAATGATGCTAAGTATAGTATTCAAAGATACAAAGGTCTTGGAGAAATGAACCCAGAACAGTTATGGGAAACAACTATGGATCCCGAGAGAAGAGTTTTATTGAGGGTAACAATAGAGGATGCGATTGATGCTGATAGGACTTTTGATATGCTAATGGGTAAAGAAGTTGCTCCAAGAAAGAGATTTATCCAGACTTCAGCTAAGAGTGTGAAGAATTTGGATGTATAATTTTTATATTAATTAAAAGCTAACGATTTAGGTCGTTGGCTTTTTTGTTGACTTTTATTATTATTTGTTATATCTTCACCTTAGGTGTTTGACATGCCTGGAGTTGGAGCACTTATTGCCTTAATTGGGCTGGGAGCTATTGCGTTTATTGTGGTCAGAAGACCTGATAATAAGAAAGGATTAATTTCACATATTATTGGACGAGCAAAATTAATCATTCAAAAAAGGCGTTTATCATAAGAATTACATTTTAACGATCTAATCATCGTTATTTTTTATTAAATAGTTTGTGCCTATTTTTTAATTTTCTTTAAATAATTGACACTTTAGGCTTTTTTTGGTAATCTAACAATGTATGAAATCTTCAAATATGCTAACAGGTTTCTTAGCTGGAGCCATCTTGGAAATGAAAAAAATCACTTGGCCAACCAGGCAAGAAACCATAAAATATACAATAATTGTTATCGGTATTTGCGTAATTGTAGCCGCATTTTTGGGTTTGTGGGATTTATTGTATATGTATCTTTTGAATAAGTTTGTATTCTAAAACATGTCAAAACAACAAATAACAAATGAAAAAAGATGGTATGTTCTTCATACTTATTCAGGGTATGAAGATGCAGTAGCCAAGAGTCTTACACAAAGAATCGAGTCTTTGGGCATGGAAGACAAGATATTTAATGTCATGGTTCCTAAAGAGAAAAAGATTAAAATTAGAAACGGAAAGAAGAAAACGATTGAAGAAAAACTATATCCTGGATATGTACTTGTAGAAATGATTGTAACTGATGATTCTTGGTATGTAGTTAGAAATACTCCTAATGTAACTGGATTTGTTGGATCAGGAACAGTTCCATTGCCGGTATCATTAGATGAAATGCTTTTATTATTAAAAAGAACTGACACAGAAGAACCTAAATACAACATTGACTTTAAGAAAGGAGATGCTGTTAAAATTACAGATGGTCCATTTAAGGATTCTGATGGTAAGGTTTCAGGAATAGATAAAGAAAAAGGAAAAGTAAAGGTCTTGATAAATATGTTCGGGAGAGATACTCCACTAGAACTAGATTCATTACAAATTAAGAAGATATAAATATGGCAAAGAAAGTAAAAGCAATAGTAAAATTACATATTCAAGCAGGGAAAGCTAATCCAGCACCTCCAGTAGGTCCAGCTTTGGCATCTCAAGGTGTAAACATTGCAGAATTCTGTCAGAAGTTTAATGAGGCAACAAGAGAAAAAGGAAATTTTAAAATTCCTATTGATATTACTGTTTTTGAAGATAGAACATATACATATATTCTGCACGAACCTCCAGCATCTCAATTAATTAAAGCTGCTATTGGCCTTGAAAAAGGTTCTGGTGAAGCCAACAAAAAGAAGGTTGGGAAAATTACTAGAGCTCAGCTTGAAGAAGTTGCTAAAAGAAAAATGTCAGACTTAAACACAAGAGACATGGGTCAGGCTATGAGAACTATGGAAGGAACAGCCAAATCATTGGGAGTTGAAGTCATTGATTAAAATGATTTTATCAGACAGAGAAATTCAAAAACTACTTGAAGAAAATAAGATTCAGATTGATCCGAAGCCAAACCTAGAAGAACAATTGGGTTCGGCTTCTTTAGATTTGAGACTAGGTGATGAGTTCATGATTTTTGAACATACTAAAAAACCTTTTATTGACACTAGAGATCCTGAAAGTTTTAAAGGCATGACAAGGACAGTTAAGATAGCAGATGGAGAGCCCTTTATCTTTCACCCAGGTGAATTTGTGTTGGGAGTAACCGCTGAAACAGTTTTTCTTCCTGATGATGTAGCAGCAAGAATTGACGGTAGGTCTTCTTTGGGAAGATTAGGGATAGTAATTCACTCTACAGCAGGACATATTGATCCAGGATTTAAGGGAAAAATAGTATTAGAAATGGAAAACATTGGAATGATTCCAGTATTATTATATTCTGGTACAAGAATATGCCAACTAGTGTTTGAAGTGTTATCATCTCCAACAATGAAGCCATACTATAAGAAGAAAGGTGCTAAGTATGTTAATGCAGAGCATCCTCAAGAATCAAAATTGGAAAATAATTAGGGAATGTTGTATAATTGACGCATGAACACTCCAGGCAAATTCATTGTAATAGAAGGGATTGAAGGCTGTGGAAAAGGAACTCAGACAAAGTTATTGTCTGATTTTTTATTACAGAAATACGAAGTTATTGTTAAGAAATATCCTGAATATGGTTTTCCGATTGGAGATTTGATTGATCAATGGCTACACAAAAAATTTGAATTGAATGTTCAAAGCCAAGTCCTTCTTTTTCTTGCTGATTTTATGAAGGATAAGGAGCTTTTGGAAAATAGTTTAGAAAGTGGTAAAATAGTAATTGCTGACAGGTATTTTGCAGGAACTCTTATCTATCAGCATATTAATGGTTTTGATTGTAAAAAAACATTAGAATTGTTTAAAACATTCAATCTTAAAAAACCAGATTTAGTTATTTATATAAGAATATCGCCAGAAGAGTCATTCAAAAGAAAAGTAAAGCAAAAAGGAATAAATGATTTGGATAGGCACGAGAAAGACAAGAAATTCTTAGATTCTCTTTATCAAAAATATGAAGAATTTAGTAAGAATAATGTTTTCTGCGATTGGGAAGTAATTGATGGAGAGAAACCAATTGAAGCAGTATTTAATGAGATGTTAAAAGTAATTAATAAAAGATTAGGAATATGAAGATTAACGAATACATTGATCACACAAATATAGGGCTAAGTGCTAATAAAGAAGATATTATTAAACTTTGCAGAGAAGCTAAAGAATATCAATTTAGGGGAGTTTGCGTTAGATTGAAATGGGTTAAGTTAGTTAGTGGTTTATTAAAAGGAACAGGAATCAAAACAGTTGTTATGATTGATGACCCAATTGGAGACTCTCTCCACGAAGAAAGAGTTAAGTTAGCTAATAAGGCTAAGAAAGATGGAGCAGATGATTTAGATATCGTTGTTAATGTTCCTGATGTAAAGCATGAAAGATGGGGGAAGGTTGAAAAAGATTTAAAAGAATTATGCAAGATACTTCCTACTAAAGTAATCATTGGTAGTGGGTATTTGACTGATGAAGAAATTGCTAGAGTATCTGCTATCGTTTTAAAAGCAGGAGCATTTTGTGTTAAAACAGCTACTGACAAAGACCCTTTAGAAAACAGGGAAATGGCTGAGAAAGCTGTTCATCTAATGATAATGAGGGAGAACGCTCCAGGACTTAAAATAAAGGCTTCTGGCAAGGTTCAAACCCTTAAGGATGTTAAGGAAATGATTAAAGCAGGGGCTGATATAATAGGCTCATCATCTGGAGTTAAGATAATGAAAGAATTAAAGAAATAACATGTACAAGACAACGATAGGATTAGAAATACACTTTGAAGGCAAGACTAAGTCTAAGATGTTTTGTTCTTGTTTAAATGATCCTAATGAAAAGATTCCTAATACTAATATCTGTCCTATCTGTACTGGGCATCCAGGAACATTGCCCGTGATTAATGAAGAAGCGATTAATAAGTTGATATTGGTTGGTTTAGCTTTGAATTGTGAAATAGCTAAACATTCTAAGTTTGATAGAAAGAGTTATTTCTATCCTGATCTTCCAAAAGGCTATCAAATATCCCAATATGATTTACCTCTATGCAAGAATGGATATTTAGATATTAATTTAGATGATGGAACTACAAAGAAAATTAGAATTAATAGAATACATATGGAAGAAGATACAGGAAGACTTGGTCATTCTAGTAATTCTAGTTTAGTTGATTTTAATCGTGCAGGAGTTCCTTTAATGGAATTAGTAACAGAAGCTGATATCAATTCATCTGAAGAAGCAAAGAAGTTTGCTCAAGAATTGCAATTAATCTTAAGATATCTAGATGTTTCTGATGCTGATATGGAAAAAGGACAGATGAGATGTGAGGTTAATATATCGATTAGTAAAACAGATGCTTGGGGAACTAAGGTTGAGATTAAGAACTTGAATTCTTTTAGAGTTGTTGAGAAATCAATTGAGTTTGAGATTAAAAGACAAGCTGAAATACTAGAGAGCGGTGGTTCTGTGGTTCAAGAAACAAGAGGCTGGCATGATACAAAACAAATAACAATGGAGCAAAGAAGCAAGGAAGATGCTTTTGAATACAGGTATTTTCCTGAGCCTGATTTGCCACCTATTAATGTTAATGAAAATATAATTATTAATATACAAAAACATATGCCAGAACTGCCAGAAGAAAAGAGAATAAGGTTTAAAGAAGAATACAAGCTTGATGACAAAAGTATTGAATTCTTTGTTAAAGATATTGTGATGGGTAATTATTTTGAAAAGATAGTCTCAGAATTGAATTGCTGGTGTGATGACAAGGAGTGCAAAATGAATGAAGACTTTGATTATGTTAAGATTTGTTCTAACTACTTGTCAGTTGATTTTCAAGCAATGTTTAAGAATGACGAATTATTGAAAGGAAAAGAATACAACACAGCATTACTTGAAAGTATTATCACTCCTGAGAACTTTGGAGAGTTTATCTGTATGATAGGTAGCGGAGAGTTATCTAGCAAAACAGCTAAGATGGTTTTAGAAGAGATGTACAAGACTCATGGAGATCCTTCAAGCATTGTTGAAGAGAAAGGACTAAGTCAAATGACAGACAGTGGGGAAGTAGAAGGAATCATTAAAGATGTATTAGCTAAGAATCCTAAAGCAGTTGAAGATTATAAAGCAGGAAAGCAGAACTCTTTTACCTTCCTTGTTGGACAGATTATGGCTGCATCAAAAGGAAAGGCTAATCCTCAATCAGTGGGAGAGATGTTGAAGAAAGAATTGGATAATTAGTTTCGAATTGAAACATGGAACAAGAAAATTTTTTAGAAAAACAAGAGTCAAATATCGCCATTCATGTTTTTTCGGTATCTTCCGCTATGATTGGAGTATGTTTTACTGTTATCGGTATAATAAATTTTATTAGCGTTAGGAAAACGATAGTAGATGAAATAACGGCAGCAGATGCTCTTATCTTCCTTGTCGCTTGCGTATCTTCTTATATAGCAATGAAGACAAAAGATTCAGAAAGAAGATTCTTATTAGAAAAAAGAGTAGATGTTATCTTTATGTTGGGTCTTACGTTGATGGGTTTTATTTGTGTATTCATGGCTCTTAATTTCATCTAAAATTAGAAAAAATTAACAAATTTGAATCATCTGGCAATATTATATCTGACTTTAATATAGCGGTAATATATTAGCCTTTTTTTATTTTTAGAGATATAATAAAATCATGACAATATACGACGATTTCAAAAACAGATTCAAATTATTAGCAAGTAAGAATAAGCATCTAGTTATAAATACTTTGTCAAACATTTTTACAATGCGGTTGATAGGAAATAAAACGCATGGCGATTTGGCGGAAATTGGAATGGTTGAGTTTATTAATCAATTTATGTATGACTATAAAAGCATCCATGTAGGAAAAGACTTATTCAGAGCAAAAGAACATGAAGAAGACATTGTAATTATAAATGAAATTACAAAAATAAAATTTCCATTAAGTTTAAAAGCATACGGCGATGGACCTCTTCAGCTTTCGACAGATAGTCATCAGAAAATGTTTCCATTTCTTGAAAAACAAGGCAAGGATATTACGAATAAAAAGAAAATTAAAAAGATTTTCAAATCTAAGGAATTCGTAGATTTTGACGGAATCAATGTTATGCCACTTATTTACGATGAAAAAAAACAACGATGCAATATAATGATTTTTGATCACAAAAAAGCGATTAGTAAAACCTGCAGGATAGTTTATGTTGGGAAAAATCAAAGATTTGACGTTGCATCAAAAAGTGTTATCCCTGGAAAAGGTAGAGCACATCCAATTTTTATGTTTGTTGATAAGAATAGTAATTATATTTGCGAAGTTAGATATGGTGGTGCATCTGCAAATGCATTGCAGCGTGGCCTTTGGACGCACACAAAAAATGCTATTTCTTATTTCGATTCACTCACAAATGGTTGGATAGATTATTCTCACAATATCACTCTTGTAAGGTTATTTAGACTTGCATTAAATAGTTCTGAGCAAGGGCACAAAGTAGCAAATGAGATATTGCAAAAAGATATTGATAGATTAAAAGCTTTATGATTAATCAACAATTAAATATATATGGCAAAACGATTTTAACAACGCCCAGAACAGAAGGGATAAAGTATGCTGGGTCAAAGCTTAAAATTTTACCCTACATTGTTGAAATTTTAAGTGATTTAAAGGAAGTTAAAAACGTGCTAGATG
>JAQTRG010000008.1:1204-12747 GCA_028711945.1 Minisyncoccota bacterium | reverse complement strand
TATATGATTTATTTAAGGATGGAAGGGAATTGGGAGTTAAGGAACTAGACATTCTTATTAAAAGCAATATGGCAAAGGTAACGATAAAACAAGTGCTATCTCGCTTGGTAGTTTTAAAATTGCTTGGAAGGATTGGGAAAGGACGCGGCACACGTTATAGAAAAATATAATTCATACAATAACCCCCCGCTTGCTCTTAAGGGGGTTTTTTGTTATAATTTTCTTGTATAGATTATTAGATAAAAATTGAATTTTTGGTATCTATTAATAATCTTTAGAAATAAAAGAAGTTAATTAATTTGTTCGAAGACCTTTAAAATTACAAAATTGATTGATTTTTATCAGATTATTTTTTAACGTGCCAAATTTCATATGAGAATATGGAAATATTATTAGTATCTACTGTAATAGGAGCGATATCGGTATTAATAGGAGCTATTATCGGTTATTACATTAGACAATCAATCGCTAGAAGAAGGGCAGGGAGCATAGAAGCAGAATTACAAAAAAAGATTACTCAAACTAGGCAGACAGCTGAAGAGATAATGGCTAAGGCCAAAGAAAAGAAAGAGGAAATAGAAAAGAAGAGCGCAAGTGATATAGAAGAAAGGCAGAATGTGGTTATCAAGGCAGAGAGCAGGCTCTTGAAAAAAGAAGAAGAAATAGATCAAAGAGATGAGCAAAGTCTTCAAAAGGAAAAAGAGGTAGTGGAAAAAGTAGAAAAGTTAAAGCAAATCAAAGAAGGACTAGAAGAGTTAAGGAAAGAATCTATTAGTAAGCTAGAAAAAATAGCTGGACTCAACAAAGAACAAGCCAAAGAAGAGCTTTTAGCTAAAGCTGAAAAAGAATATGAGTCAGAGGTTTTAGAAAGGATTAGAAAGATGCAGAATAGGGGGACAGAGCAATTTGAAAAGAAAGCTAAGGATATGTTAGCAACTGCTATTCAATCATATGCATTGCCTCAAGCTCAAGAGATAACAACATCATCAGTAGTTCTTCCATCAGAAGATATTAAGGGAAGAATTATAGGAAAAGAAGGAAGAAATATCAGGGCCTTTGAAAAAGCAGCTGGAGTTGAATTAATCGTTGATGAAACGCCTGGTTTGGTTATTATCTCTAGCTTTAATCCAGTTAGAAGAGAAATCGCTAAAATTGCTTTAGAAAAGCTTTTAAGGGATGGGAGAATCCAACCAGCAAGAGCTGAACAAGAAATAGAAAAGGCTGAGCAAGAGATAAACAAAAAGATAAGAGAAGCAGGAGAAGCAGCTGTATATGAAACAGGAGTATTGGATCTTCCAGAAAAACTTGTTCATTTATTAGGAAGACTGGAATTTAGAACAAGTTATGGTCAAAACGTACTTTCTCATTCAATAGAAGTGTCTCATTTGGCAACATCTTTAGCAGGAGAATTAGGTTTAAACGTTGCTCTTTGCAAAAAAGCAGGTTTATTGCATGATATTGGAAAGGCTCTTGACTATAAGATAGAAGGGTCTCATACTGATATTGGAGCTAAGATATTGGAGAAATTCAGTATAGATCCAGCAATTATTTCTGCAATGAGATCTCATCATGAGGAATACCCATATGAATCTTTAGAAGCAGTTATTATCCAAACAGCTGATCAAATATCAGGAGCAAGACCAGGAGCAAGGAAAGATAGTTTAGAAAAGTATTTGAAAAGACTAGAAGATTTAGAAGATATTGCTTTATCCTTTAATGGTGTTGAAAAAGCATATGCGATTCAAGGAGGCAGAGAATTGAGAATATTTGTAAGGCCAAAAGATATTGATGATTTAACAGCCCATAAGTTAGCAAGAGATGTTGCTAGAAAGATAGAAGGAGATCTTAAGTATCCTGGAGAAATCAAAGTAGTTTTAATTAGAGAATCGAGAGTAATAGAGTACGCGAAATAATAAAGGTCGGTAATAAACTTAATTTAATACGAACATGACAAAAGAAGATATTATCGAAGCAATTGTTAAAAAGATTGCTGTATCGAAGAAAGACGCTACCGAAGCTTTGAACACTGTTATTGAAGAAATTACAAAAACATTGTCAAAGGGAGGTGATGTAGTTTTAACAGGTTTTGGTTCATTCAAGGTTGGTCACAGAGCAGCCAGAGAGGGAAGAAACCCTAAGACAGGAGAAAAAATCAAGATCCCAGCAATGAAGACTCCAAAATTCAAAGCAGGAAAAGGATTGAAGGATGCTGTTAGATAAACTCAAAAACAAAGCCGCTCGTAAGAGCGGTTTTGTGTTGGGCCAATAATCATACCAATTGTTAGGTTAATAGTTTAATTAGTTTTTGTTGATATTATGTATATAAATTGTTAAAATTAATATAATGTTAAGGAAACAAAACTTATACAATAAAGCAGTGTCTTTAAGGAAGAACGGTTTATCTTATAATGAGATTTTGGATATTGTGCCTGTTGGACATGGAACAGTATCAAGGTGGTGTTGTAATGTAAAGTTGACAGAAGAACAAAAAAATAGGATAACGGACAAGAAAAGAAACACTCTTCTTATTAAAAATTTAATAGAAACATCTATTAAAAACAAAGAAATTGATAGAAATTGGGCAGAAGAAGCTATTGATAAGATAAACATAAACAGAGATTCATTATTAATTATAGGAACTATGCTTTATTGGGCAGAAGGATATAATAGTAAAAAGAATCATAGCGCTGGTTTTACAAATACTGATCCAGAAATGATAAAAATAATAATGAGATTTTTTAGAGAAGTGCTTTTGGTTGATGAAGAAAAAATGAGAGTAATGGTAAGAATAAGCGAAAAGGGTAATATAAATAAGGCAGAAAATTATTGGTCGAAAATAACAGGTATACCATTAAAAAGATTTCAAAAAACAGAAAAGTTAAAATTGAAAGAAAGCAGTACAAGTCTCGAAAGATGTCCTAATGGAATGTGTAGAATTTCTATTTATGATGTTAAGATCAGAAGAAAAATAAATAGTCTTATAAGTTTTATTAAAGTGAAGATGAGTCCCCGTAGCTCAACAGGACAGAGCAAGAATCTCCTAAGTTCAAGATAGAGGTTCAATTCCTCTCGGGGACACACTAATTATCGGGGCCCATAGCTCAATTGGCAGAGCGCTTCCGTGGCACGGAAGAGGCTAGGAGTTCAAGTCTCCTTGGGTCCACTAGCTGTTCAAAAGTTTATAAAGATATGTTATTTTACCAAAGTTTATAAACTTTAGTTGTTTTAAATTTTGTTATTATTTTGTTTTGTTATATAATATAGACATGAGAAAATCTAAAATAGTAGAGATTGCAAAAAAGATTTGTCCAGCTGTGATAACAATTGTAGCTTCAAGAGATCTTCCTCAAGTTGATGAGTATTATTTTGTTCCTATGAGAGGGGAGAAGGTAGCATTTCCAAAAAAGATGAACGGGGAAAAACAGAAGACAAAGATAGGAGGCGGTTCAGGATTTATCATTTCTAAAGATGGATATGTTTTGACTTGTAATCATGTAGTTGAAGATGCTGATGCTGATTATACTGTTATCATTGGCCCAGAGCATATGCACAAAGCAAAAGTACTTACTAGAGATCCTTTAACTGATACAGCCATATTAAAGATAAATAGCGATGTTAATTTGCCATTTTTGAAATTGGGTGATTCTGACAAAGTTGAGTTGGGAGAAACAGTAATGGCAGTTGGGAATCCTTTAGGAGAATTTGAAGACACATTATCAGTCGGCATTGTTTCTGGATTAAGCAGAAAGATAACAGCATATAATCATAGTTTTGATACTAATTCTAAAGCAACAAGCTTAAGGGGTTTGATTCAAACGGACGCTGCTATTAATCCTGGCAATTCAGGTGGGCCATTGGTTAATATGGATGGAGAAGCTATTGCTATTAACACAGCTATGATTATGGGAGCAGAGAATATTGGTTTTGCTTTGCCCATTAATTATATTAAAGAGGATCTTAGTGAGGTTAAAAATCATGGAAGAGTTAAAAGGCCATATCTTGGAGTTAAATATATAATATTGAATGAACAGATAGCTAAAGCTAATAAAATAGATTGTTATTATGGCGCTTTGGTTGTAAGGGAAATGTTTGGAGAGCCGGCAGTAGCCAAAGGTTCTAGCGCAGAAGCAGCTGGATTAAAAGAATATGATATTATTCTTGAGATTAATGGGAAAAAGATAACACAAGACAATTCAATAAATGATGTCCTTGGAGAATATTCAATAGGAGAGAAGATATATTTATTAGTTTTAAGAAATAGGGAAGAGGTTAACCTAGAAACTACTCTTAGGGAGAGGAAATAAAAAACAGGGGATTAATCCTGTTATCCTTTGATGAACTTTTCAAGAGTCCAAATCATTGAAATTTTGCCATCAATTTTTTGTTCAAGACGAATAAGTCCTTTATCTTTTGCAAACCAGGTGTCCTCTGTGAAATCTTTTTCTGTCCCGATTTGATGATGCCCGTTAAGTCCATTTTTTAGATTGAATTTAACCAGCCTTGTGAAATGCATGCATTTTTGACCCTCATATCCTGGTACGTTTGTGTCCATTCCAGAGTACGATAGTCCATCTGGAGACAGAATTCCTTTGTGGCTTTTGATAAGAGTATCATCGACGTCTCCAGTAAAGAAAAGCAGTCTTTCGGTCAGCAGGTAATCTGGACTTAAAACATCTATTTTGTGGGCAAGCAGCAAGAAAGCTGTATCATCTTTTTTAGCAATTGCTGCTCCAGCATTATTGCTAAAGACACCCAAAGTATCTTCAATTATTTTAATGTTTTTAACTTCGTCATAGCTCAAAGACTTTGGATTTGAGTTAACCCCAGTTATTCTAAATTTTAGATAATGAGTTGTGACGTCCTTGTCATTATAAAAATCTCTTGTGCAATAGATACCGCCGTTAGAATACATTAATGCTTCTGTGTATCTGATTGGTTCACCAGATAGCATTATTTTATAATTCCATTCTGTACCGGTTTGATTGGGAAAGTAATTCCATTGGTTTTCTTCAGTTGTACATCCTGCAACAATAATAGTAATTATAGCAAATAACGCTATTATTATAATTGGTTTAATCTTTGCCAAGCTTTACACCTCACGCTCATTTTAATGAGCTATTAATGTATTATCATTTATCAAGGAAAAGTCAATTGAAAATAAAATATGATGGGTGACTAACGGGATTTGCACCCGTGCAAATACCTCCACAGGGTATCGTGCTACTGTTACACCATAGCCACCATGAATCCTTGTGTCCTCGGTGCGAATCGAACGCACAACCTACGGATTAGAAGTCCGTCGCTCTGTCCTATTGAGCTACGAGGACGTGATATATAATTAATACCAAAAATACAGGGAAAAGGCAAGGAATAATTTTGACTGGAATGAAGAAAAATGATATAAAAAGAATCAATGTATTGCCGGGGCATAGTGAAACGGCTATCACGAGTCCTTTGGGAGGATTTGTTCTGAGTTCGAATCTCAGTGCCCCGAATGTTTTCGTTTGCGAGTGTAGCTCAATGGTAGAGCGATAGCCTTCCAAGCTATACATGAGGGTTCGATTCCCTTCACTCGCTCCATATAGTATTAAAAATAATGGAAGATTTTAATTTTTGGAATGAATTAAAAAAGAAAATCGAAGCTGATAAAAATGATTTCGATAGGTTTCCTAAAGAAGGGGAAGTGTGGATGAGTAATATTGGGAGGAATATCGGTTTTGAACAGAACGGTAGTGGTGATAATTTTTCTCGCCCAGTTTTAATTATTAAAAAGTTTAATAATCATATGTTTTGGGCCGTTGCACTATCTACTAAACAGAAAGATTTAGATTTTTATTTTAATTATACTGATCCAAATAATCAAAATGTTTCGGCAATCTTAGCCCAAATGAAATTGGTAAGTATTAAAAGATTAAGAAGAAATCTTTATAATATTCCAAAAGAGATTTTCGAAGAAATTAAGCAGAAATTGAAGTCTTTCCTTTAGAAACTCGAAACCCGCTCTTGGCGGGTCTCTCGGAGCCTTACGGCACTTTGTATGTCTAGTATATCAAAAGAGTGCTTTTTGTCAATTTTTAGTGAAGTGAAATAATAGAAATTCTGGATATTAATATTCGGTATTATCTTTTTAAAATAATGGACAATAAAAAATTAAAAGTCTGTGTAATAGGCGGGGGAGTAATAGGGTTATATCTTTCATGGAAGCTTAGTGAATTAGGTCACGAAGTTTTTGTATATGACAGAAAAGAAGAAAAAGATTTAGGATTTAAAAGTTGTTCTACTTTGGTTTCAGAAAGGATAAGACAATTTATTCCCAGAATAGATGATTGTTTGGAAAACATAATTAATTCCTGCGATATTAATTTTCCTAAAAAAACAATTAGGCTTAATTTTTCTCCCAAGCATCTTGTTTTGGATAGAGACAAGCTGATAAAAATACTTCTTGATTTAAATAAAAAGAATAATGTTAAATTGTGTTTTGGGAAAGAGCTGAAAGAGATTCCTCGAGGATTTGATAGGGTTATCGGTTGTGATGGGGCAGGGTCTTTTGTAAGAAAAAGTTTGGGATTGCCTAATCCAAATATGAGAATAGGAATACAAGTGTTTGAAGAAAAAAAGGATAATTCTTGTGTTACAAAAACACATTTAATACCCTCTGGGTTTACATGGGAGATACCAAGAGGTAATTTTGTAGAATATGGAGCACTGGGAGAACAAAATGAAGCAAAGCAATCATTAGATGAGTTGCTTGATATAAAAGATGTTAAGAAAAGAAAATATATCTCAGCTTTAGTTCCTCAGGGATTAATAATTCCCAATAATGATAAAATAACTTTGTGCGGGGATGCAATGGGCCTAACCAAGCCTTGGAGCGGGGGAGGGTTGATATGGGGATTGTATGCTGCAGACATGCTTATTAAATCTTTTCCTGACTTTATCGAATACAAAAAACAAACTGAGAAGTTTTTTAATTTCAAAATAATTAAAGGAAGAATAGCAAACAAATTAGTTAATCTTTTTGGATTTTATTTCCCATATGTGATTCCTAAAGAAATGACATATGATAATGATTTTCCTAATTTCTTAATTGCTTTTGCGGGTAAAAAGTGATAATCTTTAATTATTAACTTCTAATAGGAGAGATGCCTGAGCGGTTTAAAGGGATGGTTTCGAAAACCATTGTAGGGTTTACCTACCGTGAGTTCGAATCTCACTCTCTCCGCTTATCTTAAACTTTTTCTTGGGAGCATTTGTCAAAAGAAGATAGCTATGACTAATAAAAACAAACAAGAGAATATGGTTGTTCGTCCACCAGTAGTGGTTGTTTTGGGACACATTGATCATGGCAAGACTTCTCTTTTAATGGCAATTAGAGAATTTAATATATTAGAGAAAGAATCAGGTGGAATTACTCAGCATGTTGGGGCGTATGAAATAGAGCATGAGAATAACAAAATTACCTTTATCGATACTCCAGGGCACGAGGCCTTCTCAGCGATAAGGGCTAGGGGCTCGAAAATAGCTGATATTGCTATCTTGGTTATCGATGCATGCGAAGGCATCAAGAAACAAACTAAAGAGGCTATAGTACACATTAAGAATGCAGGAATACCTATCATTGTTGCTCTAAATAAAATTGATAAGCCAGGATCTAATCCAGAAATGGTCAAGCAGCAATTGGGAAGGGAAGATGTTTGGGTTGAATCAATTGGAGGAAAAGTTCCTTCAATAGAAATATCAGCTAAAACAGGAAAAGGCATCACAGATCTTTTAGATTTGATTCTTCTTGTTGCAGAAATGGAAGAATTGAAAACAGATATTGATGTTATTGCTTCGGGAGCTATTATCGAATCATATCTTGATCATCAAAGAGGGCCAACGGTAACCATTTTAGTAGAACAAGGAATTTTAAAACAAGGAGATTTTATCGGAACCAGTACATCAGTTGGCAAAGTTAAGAATCTTGAAGATTTTTTAGGAAAAGAAATCAAAGAAGCTAAACCATCGCAACCTGCTATTATTGTTGGGCTTGAGTCTGTGCCAGTAGTGGGAGAAAAGTTTTTGGTTTATCCTACTTACGATGAAGCAAAAAAGAACATTAAGAAAAAAGAGAAAAGAGAAGTTTTTGAAACGAGTCTTAATCAAAAATGTTTAAATTTAATTATAAAGGGAGATGCATGCGGCTCCTTAGAAGCTATTGATGAAGTTTTAAAAACATTACCGCAAGACAAAGTTTGTTTGAGGGTTGTTAGGTCTGAAGTAGGGGATATTGCAGAGCTTGATACAAAAATGGCCAAGAGCAGCGAAGCAGTGATTTTAGCTTTTAGAGTAAAGAAAGACAAGGTAGCTGAAATAACAGCTGAAAAAGAAAAGATAAGGGTGTATAGTTTTGAACTGATTTACGATTTAACTCAAAAGGTTAGGGAATTGATGGAAAGAAAGCTAACTAAAGAAAAAGAAAGAGTTGAGTTGGGAAAAATGGAAGTAGTAGCTATTTTTAGAACAGAAAAAAATAGGCAGATAGTTGGAGGCAATGTAATTGATGGAGAAATTCACAAAGGAGCATCATTAGAAATATTTAGGGATACTGAAAAGATTGGTACAGGGAAAATAATCGAACTTCAATCAAATAAAAAAGATTTTGATGTGATTAAGAAAGGCAAAGAATGTGGCATTTTGTATCAAGGCAGTGAAAGAATTAAAGAAGGGGATGAGCTAGTTGTATACAAAGAAGAATATACTAAAGAAGAACTTTAATGGAGCAAAGAGTTGAAAAAATTAATAGTTTAATTCAAAAAGAGCTAGGAAGTCTTATCTTGAAAGAAATTGATATATATCCAGGCAATTTAGTCACTATTACTAGAGTTGAATGCTCTGGTAATCTTTTTGAAGGAAAGGTGTTCATTTCTGTTATTCCAGAAAGTAATTTTGAGGACATTCTAGCCTTATTAAATAGGCACATATTTTTTCTTCAACAGAGATTAAATAAGAAATTAAGAATGAGACCAGTTCCTAGAATACAATTTTTACAAGAAAAGAAGACCATTGAAGCAGGTAGGATAGAGGAGCTTTTAAATAAAATCAGAAAAGAGAGTATTGAAAAAGAAGAAGAAAATTGATAATGTTTTATTGTGGCAGGGCGTGGTGGCCAAGCAGTAAGGCAAGAGTCTGCAAAACTCTTATACGCGGGTGCAATTCCCGCCCACGCCTCCAATCATGCCTCGGTGATGAAACTGGTAAACATACAGCACTTAAAATGCTGCGGGTAACACCCTTGTGGGTTCGAGTCCCACCCGAGGCACTTATAACAAAACACACATCATTGCGATGTGTGTTTTTATATCTCCATTATTTCTACGTAAGCTTCCTTGATTCCAAAAGCTTTAGCTTCTTCTAGAGTAGGGAACCATATATCTACCCAGTATGATCCTTTTCTTGAATGCATTCTGTCCTCTACTGTAAACACCTTATTTCCATATAGTTCTGGTATTTTGATTTCTGTTCCAAAAGGCAACATGTTGTTAGCTACGATTCCTTCCCTTACAATAGAACCATTAGCGGTTACAAGAGGAGTGTCGTCTGTCTGCCATTCAGTAGAAGAATAAGCTGTTATGATAACTTTTATCTTTTTATACTTCTTTTCATTATTGTTCGTATCCCTGTCCTCTTTTTTTGAGAATACAGCTAGCGCGCTGTTATCTATAGAAGAGTGACTCTTTTCTGACAAGTAACTTTGGGCTAAATTATTAGTATTATCTATTTTAGCCTCTAGGGTTAAGGTCAGGGCCGAGAAGGCAAAAACAATCAATCCTAGGAGTATAATAACGTTATTTTGTTTGTAAAGCATAATTAAAATCCCCTAAGGGATTGCTTATACTTTACCCTTGGTATTGGGTTTTGTCAAAGGTTTTGTCCCCAGGTCAATTATTGACAGATTTATTAATTATTTCATAATTTTAAAGATTTGATGGCTTAAACGAAGGTAATTAAATAGAGTAATATCTCTTGATTATATAAAACCTTTATGATATAAGAAGATATATGCAAAATGAAACATTACAAAAACTAACCGATCATGTACAGGTCCCTAGGAATGGGGAAATCATTGACGGAAAAATTCTTGCCATAGAGAATTTAGCCATGTACTTGGACATAGGTCCTAGGAAAACAGGCATTATTTATGGCATAGAATACCAAAATGCTAAAAATGTCCTTAAAAGCGTTAAAATAGGAGATACTATTTCAGTTAAGGTTGTAAGCATAGAAAACGAAGAGGGCTTTGTTGAGCTTTCGTTAAGAGAAGCAGAAAAAGAAATAGCTTGGTCAGCGATTAAAGAAAAGAAAGAACAGAATCTTGAATTTACTGTAAAAATTAGTAGAGTAAATAAGGGAGGATTAATTACAGAATTTGCTGGCATTCCAGCCTTCTTGCCAACATCGCAACTTTCTCCTGAGAATTATCCAAGGGTCCCAGAAGGAGATAAGGCTAAGATATTAAGAAAGCTGCAATCTTTTATCGGACAGGAAGTTAAGGTAAAGATATTAGACTTTGACGAAAAAGCAGGACAAATTATTTTGACTGAAGAATCAAAAGAAAGTGAAGCAATGCAAAAGGCTATCAAGGCTTTAAAAGTAGGGGATGTTGTTGAGGGGCATATTTCGGGAATAGTTAATTTCGGAGTATTCGTTAAATTTTCTCTTCCAGATGCACCAGCAAATGATTCGGGATTAGAAGGGTTGGTCCACATTTCAGAACTAGACTGGCAATTGATAGAAGATCCAGCACAAGTAGTTCAAGTTGGACAAGATGTTAAAGCTCAGGTTATTGATATTTCACAAGGAAGAGTTTCATTGTCTTTAAAGAGTTTGAAAAAGGATCCATGGCAGAATCTTAACTACAAGACAAATGATGTTATCAAGGGATCTGTAAACAGATTTAATCCTTTTGGAGCGTTTGTTCAGATTGTTGGCACGGGCGATGCTGATGTTGATTCTAAAATACAAGGACTAATACATATCTCAGAGTTTGGTTCAGAAGTCAAAATGAAGGAAAAGCTTGAATTGAATAAGGAATATGAATTCCAAATTCTAAGCTTTCAACCTCAAAGGCATTGGATGTCTTTAAGACTAAAATAAACAAAAACATGAAGAGCCCTATTAAAGGTCTCCTTAAAAACATTTTCCTCGTTGTTATCATTTTTGTGTTCTTAGGAGCTATCTTCAGCATATTTAATGTTCCTAGCGAAAGCCCTGAGAAAGTATCTATTACTCAACTAGCAGAAGATATTAACCAAGGAAAAGTTAAGGAAATCAAAATAATAAATAATGACATCACTGTTACATATAGTGATGATAAGACTGCTGAAAGTAAAAAGGAAACAGGAGGAACTCTTGGTGAAGCTTTGGTTAATTATGGAGCCTCAACTGACAAGATTAAAAATGTATCTTTTGTTTTTGAAGAAGAAGACAAATCATGGGAATGGGTAGGAACATTCTTTATGATGGTTATTCTTCCTTTCCTTTTGTTCGGAGTATTTTTCTTT
>JAQTRG010000008.1:0-1194 GCA_028711945.1 Minisyncoccota bacterium | reverse complement strand
TTTTCTTTGTGCTTATGAGGAATGCAAAAACAGGTGCAGCTCAGTCTTTTGATTTTACCAAAGCTAAAGTTAAATTATTTGGAGCAGAAGGACATCCAAAACAAAAGATTACATTTAAAGATGTTGCTGGGTTGAAAGAAGAAAAGCAAGAATTAGAAGAAGTAGTTGATTTTTTAAAGAATCCTCAGAAGTATTTGAAAATGGGAGCAAGAATTCCTAAAGGAGTTTTACTTGTCGGACCAGCTGGATGCGGAAAAACACTTTTAGCAAGAGCTGTAGCAGGGGAGAGTAATGTTCCTTTCTTTTCTGTTGCTGGTTCTTCATTTGTTGAAATGTTTGTGGGAGTTGGTTCAGGCAGGGTTAGAAGTTTATTTGCTGCTGCTAAAAAACAACAACCATGCTTAGTCTTTATCGATGAATTAGATAGTATTGGAAAAGTTAGAGGTCCAGCTATAACTGGAGGACATGAAGAAAGAGAACAAACATTAAATCAACTATTAACTGAAATGGATGGATTTGAGCAGAATGACAAGATTATTATTTTAGCTGCTACTAATAGACCAGATGTTTTAGACCCTGCATTATTAAGACCAGGCAGATTTGATAGGAAAGTTGTTATCAATCTTCCTGATATAAAGGAAAGAGAAGATATATTAAGTATTCATTCAAGAGGGAAGCCTTTGGCAGAAAATATTAAATTAAGAGAAGTTGCTGAAAGAACTCCTGGTTTTTCTGGAGCTGATTTAGAAAATGTATTTAATGAAGCAGCGATACTTGCAGCTAAAAAAGATAGCAAGCAAGTAATTCAGCAAGATTTATTAGAATCAATTGAGAAAGTTTTGCTTGGCCCAGAGAGAAGAAGCCATGTTATGACCAATAAAGAAAAAGAAATAACTGCATATCACGAAGCTGGTCATGCTTTAGTTGGAGCAAAGACTCCTAATGCTGAACCGATAAGGAAGATATCTATTATTGGAAGGGGAATGGCAGCTGGTTATACTTTGAAAGTTCCTAAGGAAGAAAGATCTCTTAGAACTAAATCTGAATTTGAAGCAGAGATAGCTGTTCTATTAGGAGGATATTGCATGGAAAAGATTAAGTTTGGAGAAATGACTACTGGATCATCTGATGACTTGAATAAAGCATCGATTATTGCTAGAAACATTGTTAAGAAATATGGAATGTCAACATTAG
>JAQTRG010000066.1 GCA_028711945.1 Minisyncoccota bacterium | reverse complement strand
ATTTAGCTTAAACGTTCAAAATAATAGTGTAACAATGATGGGCGATTCAGATGGTTTCAAGAATATAATGGAACAGATAGCAATTCTAGAAAGGGAACCAACCATACAAAGTTTTGAAATATCCAATGTAAATTTATCTGAAAATGGAAGAGTTTCATTTACTTTAAATATTATATTAAAATCGGATTTATTAAAATAAGTATGGAAACAAACAATAACAACACAGTCAAAATAGTGATATCAGTAGTTATGTTTTTGTCTGCTATTGGAGTTTATTTTGTTTTTGATGTCCCCAAAATGAACATAGCAAAAGAAAAGGATGCACAGATTGAGCAGGTTGGCAAAAATGCTTCTTCAGTGAGTGGATATTATCAAGGAGTTAATAATCAAATTAAATCCTTAGAAGATGCTGGCTGGGCAGAAAAGAAAAAGAAAATAGAGATTAATTTTACATCGAGCCCATTCTTTGTTTCTAAGACAAAATTCTTTTTACAAAAACTAGCACTTGAAAATGGCGTTACCTTAAATAGCGTAACCTACTCAGCTCCTGTTTCTGTCACAGCTCAACCTGTTGTTAAGGAAGAACAATCTTCTGGAACTAAAATTAGTAAATCATCATCAACAACAGAGACTGTGAGCCAAGAACCAGCTGTGGTAACAACGTATTTTAGTCAGATTAAGGGTGCTGTTAAGAAAACAACATTCAACATGTCAACAACTGGCACATATGAGTCTTTGAAGAATTTTTTCAAAGCATTGGAGGGACAGACAAGGATAGGGACAGTGCAAAGTGTAACGATCTCTAGTGTCAAGGATAAAGAAACAACAACAAAGCCAATAATAACTAAAACAAAGGCATTACCTATAAATGCCTTAGCAGTTAACATAATTGTAGATTTTTATTCATATTAAAACTATGGAAGAACAATACGTACCCAAAAAAAGTTTTTTAGAAAAATTAGCTCCAATCATTTTAATATTTTTAGTAATTTTTATTGGATATTTTGCATATACCAAACTTGCTCCTAATTTTAATTTTGGAGCAACGGGTACAAGTGGAGTACCTGTCGTCAGCCAAACATTAATTCAAGTTGATGTTGGGTTTTTGAATTCTGAAAGCTTTACAAATCTAAAATTCATTTCAGACGATTCTTCTTTTGATAAGGTTCAGGGTGAGATATTAAAGGGAAAATCAGACCCATTTGCACCAGTATACTAAAAATTAAATGATTTTTCTACAGAGGCTAATAGAAAAAAAAATAATAACTCAAGAGCAATTTGAAGGGTTAAAAAAAGAATTTAAAGACTTTAAAGGAACTGAAGAAGAATTCATTTTTCAGAAAAAATTGCTCAAGGAGGCACAATTAAACTCGCTAAAGGCAGAGATTTTTAACATGCCTGTTTTTGATAATGTTGAATCTTTAGAGGTGCCAAATAATGTTTTGTCTATTATCCCCGAAGAATCAGCTAGATTTTACAAGATAGTGCCATTAAGTTTAAATAGCGGGGTTCTTGAAGTTGGAATGGTTGACCCTGATAACATAAAGGCTAAAGAAATCTTAGAATTCATAGTTAGAAGAAATAAGATAAGCTATAAAACATATATTATCAGCTCAAACTCTTTTGAGGCTTTTTTAAAGCAATATAGAAATGTTAGGGAAGAGGTGGGCCAGGCATTGACTGCGCTAGAAACAGAATTGGGCGGAGAAGAAAATGTAGAATTGTTTTCTTCCGACGCAAGACCAAAGTCAGAAAGATTATCAGAAGAAGCACCTATCATTAAAATGGTGGCAGTAATTTTAAGACATGCTGTTGATGGGAATGCTTCTGATATTCATATTGAACCAGAAGAAACGCAGATGAGAATACGTTTTAGAATGGACGGAAGATTGTACTCTTCATTGTTTTTGCCTATTAATACTCATCAATCAATTGTTGCAAGAATTAAGATTGTTTCTAATTTAAGAATTGACGAAACAAGAGTTCCTCAAGATGGAAGGTTTTCTGCAAAGATTGATAATAAGGATGTTGATTTTAGAGTTTCAACTTTTCCCACTAAATTAGGAGAAAAAGTTGTAATCAGGGTATTGGATCCACACGAAGGATTAAAAGGCTATGAGGAAATTGGATTGACAGGATATAATTTTGACATATTAAAGGAAGCAGTTAAAAAGCCATTTGGATTAATTCTTGCGACTGGCCCTACTGGGTCTGGAAAAACTACTACTTTGTATTCTATTTTGCAGCAATTAAATAGTCCTGATGCAAATGTAGTTACATTGGAAGATCCAATCGAGTATTTTATGAAAGGAGTTAACCAGTCTCAAATTAGACCTGAAATTGGATATGATTTTAGTAACGGTTTAAGGTCTGTGGTGAGACAAGATCCTGACATTATAATGGTTGGTGAAATTAGAGATGAAGAATCAGCGTCTCTTGTTACGCATGCTGCTTTAACTGGCCACGTCGTTCTTTCAACTTTGCATACCAATAATGCAATAGGTGTTATTCCTAGATTGATTGATATGAAAATCAAACCATTTCTTTTGCCAGCAACCTTAAACATAGCTGTTGCCCAAAGATTGGCTCATCGTTTATGCCCATATTGTAAAGAGAAGATAAGACCGAACAAAGAACAAGAAAAGGTTTTGATAAAAGAAATAGCTAATTTGCCTCAAACATCTAAAAAATACTTTACTCCACCTAGTGTATTGTATATTTATAAACCAAAAGGATGTCCAAAGTGCAACATGAAAGGGGAAAAAGGAAGGGTTGGTGTATTTGAGATATTAAAAATGACAAGTGATCTTGAAAAGATAATTGTAGAGAATCCGAAAGAAGAAGCAATCATGCAGGTAATAAAAAGACAGGGGATGATTACAATGAGACAAGACGCCATAACAAAATGCATACAAGGAATGATATCTTTTGAAGAAGTGTTTAGGATAACAGAATAATAAAAATATGGAATACAAAAGTTATTTAAAACAACTTCTTGAGGCGACGATTAAGAATAATGCTTCTGATTTTCATATTGCCAAAGGACGTCCTCCAGTAATGAGAATAAGCAGGAAATTAGTTTTCTTTTCTAAGGAAAATAAATTTACAGCTGAAGATACAAAAAATCTTGCTTTTGCTTTAATGACAGAAGAACAGCAGCAAAGGTTTTTAATAGAAAAAGAAATAGATTTTTCATATAGTTTTGAGTCGAAGGCAA
>JAQTRG010000065.1 GCA_028711945.1 Minisyncoccota bacterium | reverse complement strand
TAACAAATATGTCAGATTTAATCAAATACGAAGACTTCACAAAATTAGACTTAAGAGTCGGCACAATAAATAAAGTTGAAGATATAGAAGGAGCAGACAAGCTCTATAAACTAGAAATAGACATTGGCAGTTCAACAAAAACAATTCTTGCAGGAATAAAAAAGCACTATTCAAAAGACGAATTGAAAGGCAAACAGGTAATAGTCATCTGTAACTTAGAACCGAGAAAAATGAAAGGCCTTGTTTCAGAAGGAATGCTTTTAGCAGCAATATCACAAGATGAAAGTAAGGTAATTCTTCTTTCACCAGAAAAGAAAATTGACTCAGGCTCTAAGATTAGGTAATCTTCTGCTAAAGTTAGGCAATCCATTAAGCCATTTCATAGCTTCCAATTCGATATTTCTTTCATTGCCCCAATAATGCCAAACTTCCTTCACATTATGAACCCAGCTTAATTCGACTCCTAACTCACGCTCAGTATTCTCATCAAGATGAACACCTTCAAAATAAACATGCCAGTCAGGAAGAACATCATTTGCCTGCAATAGAAACTTAAGTTTTTTATTCTTAGTTCGATGTACAGAATCAGGCCTACGCGCAAAAACCGAGCCAACATTGCGTGGAATGCCCAACTTGTCAAAATTACTGTTAAATCTGCCTATAAGATAAAAATCATTATCTTCTAAGCTTCCAGTATATTGTGGAGACAAATAAACGGGAGAAAAACTCCTTTTCTGATCATTGAAAACATCCCGCAAACTATCCAAGCAAATCCTTCCAATCTCTTTCAAGTTAAGTTCGCCCTTAGTCTCTATAAAATAAGCCATAAAAGAAATCACATTAATTTATCCTTATAAACTTGCCTATAAGTCATTAGCAAATCTTTAAAAACGCATTTTTGTTAAACCTCGAATGTCAAATCAAGAATATACGTTATATGCAAAATGGGAATGCGGCGGAAATGGTAGAAGCACAAGCGGGCTTAAAACAGCTGTAGCTGAGACAGGCCTCCCCCTAACAAGACCGTTTATGAAAAATTATTATATAGGGGAATCACTTGGTATAAAACTCTCCTACATTAATGGCCTATCCAAAAAAAAACATGACGGATTCCCCCTGCACCCCTCAATAGAAGTAAGCTTATTTTCAAGAAATCCCGAATCTGTATCAGATATATATGATAAGTTAGACAAAAAAATAAGAAAGTATTTATCAGGCGTAACCTCTATTACCTTCGACATTCAAAGAGAAAACCCTCAGCCGACAAAACCAGAATCTCCAAGAGCCGCTTGATTCTTGAGCATAATTATTAGTGTCAAATCTTAATTTAAAATTCTTTGCAGCTTCATGTGTTACTAAATATCCTACCAACCCATTAGTCTAGAAATAAATCCTCTATTTTCCTTATAATTTGTATTCCCAATTATCCTCGCAGCAATTTTCCTATAAGCCCTTGCAGCTTTGCTCTTCGGATGTGTATGCATCAAAGCATCTTTTCTAACCAAAGAAGCCTGAATATTATCATCTTCTGGAACAACTCCGATAATAGGAAGCTCGAGCATATCTCTTACATTGACAATAGGCATTTCAGTCTTTCTTCCTTTAACTCTTGTAACTATGACTCCCCTTACATCTTTTCCCATCTGCTCAGCAACCTTCGCAGTCTTCAAAGCATCAGTCACAGCAGGAATTTCAGGATTTGTAACAATTAACAATTCATCTCCCGACTCTATTGCGGCAATTGCTTCCTCTCCAAGACCCGCCGCAGAATCTATAATTACAATATCGGCCATTCTTTTGACTTTCTTTGCAACATCTTTCAACTTAGAATGATTTATTTTCTTCAGCTCCCTCACAGAAAGAGAACTTGGAAGTATTTTTGTTCCAGATTCATGCTCATAAATCGCATCAGAAACATTTGCTTTTCCAGAAAGCACATGATTCAAACTTACAGGAACAAGAGGCGCACCCAAATGCAAACCAATATTTGGAGTAGTAAGATTACCGTCGATAATTATAACCTCTTTCCCAAAGGCATTCAAAGCAGCACCTAAATTTATCGCAGTAGTTGTTTTACCAACACCCCCTTTTCCAGATGTAATAGTGATTATTTTTGTCATTAATCTAAATTTCCCTAGTGGATAGATATACTTTTCTCACTCGAAATTATAACAGATTACTTAAGAGAACTTATAAACCTTTCGAGCACAGAGGCATATTGCTTCAAAGTTTCAAGATTTATATTGATTGTTTCATTTCTATACACCATTTTCAAATTAACTCCTTTCCTAAACTCATTTTCTCTAACTTTTTCCAAACTTTCTACATCTCTGAACAATTCATAAAGTTTCAAAGTCTCACTTACTAAAGCATCATCAGCATATATTCTTTTCAACTGCACTAGTTTAGCTCTAGGCGCATCAGGAACGGGTTTCCATTTCTTTGCTTTTTTTGCCTTCTCAACAAGCAAATCCATAGCCAATTCTATCATAATTTTCCACCTAAGAAGCAGATTAATAATTACGTCACACGTCTTTGTATACTTCAAACTTACATAAAGCAGATGATCCGCGCTAATCTTTTCTTTGATAATTCTTTCCATTCAAAATCATATCCTCATCAAACTGATTAAAAATCACGAACACAATCTTATATTTATACCTTTCTAACGGCTATCAATATGATAATTAACCGAACTTTATAGAATCATTAACTTAATTTGACAATTGCCTCAGCTATATCACCACTAGCTTCTTCCAAAGCATCCATGACTTCCTTTTTACTCTTCCCAGTTTTTCCCATAACTAACTCAACATCTTCTTCTCTGATTCCCTCTTCCTCTTCTTTAACTTTTCCAGAAATCTGCCAGCTTTCTTGTCCCTGCATTACAATCTTAGCAACACTCGGCTCTTCAATTATAATTTTTCCCCCATCTTCTTTTTCTATAACAACTCTTTTCGCTTCTATTTCTTCTTGTTTAATGCCCAGCTGTTTCATCATAGCCTGCATTTTTTTCGGGTCCAATCCGCCACCTAATCCAAACATAATTTAGTTAAAAATAAGCCCATTAAATAGTTTTCGAATAGAACTAAATTCTCCTCTGTCCGCCAGAAGAAAAACTCAGCAATTCTCCTTCAAGATTTTTAACGATTTTTCTGCCCACCGCAATCTCGCCATTTAAATCAATTTCTCTTATTTTTGAAAAGTCCAAATCTTCTTT
>JAQTRG010000064.1 GCA_028711945.1 Minisyncoccota bacterium | reverse complement strand
TATCAAAAAACTCTGAAAGAGTTTTGCTAACAATTAAAACCTCCAAAAAGGACTTTTTATCCTCATCAGCCACAGCTCTCAAAACAAGCCCTATCTTTTTCTTTTGTTGCTCTACTTCGCTCGCTGTCTCAATAATTGATTGCTCTGTATCTTTTATCTGGAAACCTAAACTTTTGACAGCAAGATTAGATTGATAGATTTGATAATCTAAATCTTTAATTTTATTACCCAAAGAAGTGATTTGTGTTTTAAGTGTATTCTTTTCTGCACTAGTTTTAGTTATATCTGATTCAACAGCTATTCTTTTCTCTTCAAAATATGCTTGACACTGGTTAAGCATATCTTTGCATTCATCATCAGTAATAGTATTGCAAGCTTCTTTCCATCCCTCATTCTCGCAAACCGTGTTTAAATCATATTCCGCAGAAACAAAAATAACAGGAAGGATTATTCCTGCTATCCCAAGTATTATCAATATCTTAAATTTTTGAATTTTAGATAAAATTCTTAAAATCATTTGAAGAAAGTTATTTATTGTCCTCTTCTTGCACAACTTCCTCTTCCTTCTTTTCGCCAGCCTTTTCTGGTTCCTTGCTGACATCTTCTATCGGCTTAGCCAATTCTTCGTCAACATTTTCTGGCTCCATTACTTTAACCACAATCTCTTCGGGACGTCCTACAATAGTTACTCCTTTTGGCAAAGAAATATCTTTAATCATTATAACATCATCAAACGTATTTAGCGAAGAAACGTCGATAATAATTTCACTTGGCAAATCCTTTGGAAGTGCAGAGACTGTTAATTCTCTCATATTAGTAATCAAAGTTCCTCCAAGCTTCAATGCTTGTGCTTCTCCAATAATTTCTATTTCTACATCTGCTTCCACTTCTTCTGTTAGATTTGGTTGATAAAAATCAACGTGAATCAATTCTGAAGTTAATGGATCTGATTGCGTATCATGGACAAGAACAGAATAATTCTTTCCGTCTACGTCAAAATCAATTAATGTTTCTCCTACTTCGTTATATACTTTCTCAAAATCTTTTTTGTTTACCTTCAAAGAAATAGTCTCTATTCCTGGCCCATAAAGAACTGCTGGGATAAAACCTGCCTCGTCTTTAGACCTAAAAATCTTGCCCTTTTCTTTTCTGGCGTTGGCTTTTAAACTTATCATATTAATTTTATTTATTTATTTCGAATTCGTTAGAATAAAATATTTTGTCGACTCTGAACTTATCGCCTATATTGCATCCAATACAAGCTGGTATTGCTAATCTACTAAGCGCAGATTTAATCAATGTCGCATCTAGCGTAATTCCAAAAGCTTTTAAATCTTTTGGACTGATACATTTTTCAACTACATCTTCTTTTCCGCAGCTAGAATAGTTATAAAATTTCCAATTTCCTTCATTCTCTTGCATAAGGTATGGGTAGCAAGAAGAAAAACACATACTTTCTTCTGCATTATTTTCTATGTCTAGCTTCAGCTCTTCATTAGCATTATATGAACCTTTTTCTGTAATAACCTTTACAGATTCTCTCATTATGTTGGCTTTAAAATACAAGAATACGCCAACAACAATCACCATAATAACCAGAACAATACTTACAAATATCTTAAAATTATTAGATTTTTGCATAAGTTCATCCATAATATTATTTGATTCGATTATAAACTATAAGTTCATTTTTTTCAAGCCCTTATTCTGGCTTCTTCTTTCTGCCCATTAATTCGATTACAGCTCCTTTAGGGTCTTTATTCTCATAAAGAACATTGTAAACCATTTCAGTAATCGGCATTTCTACCTTAAGTTTTTTAATAAGATTATGGACAGCCTTAGTTGTGGTTACTCCTTCAATAACACTATCAGTAGAATTAACTACTTTTTCCATTGTTTCCCCTCTTCCTATTCTTTCTCCTAAGGTTCTATTTCTGCTCTCAGGGCTTATGCATGTAGTGGATAGGTCTCCTAACCCAGCAAGTCCGTAAAAGGTCTTTCTTTTGGCTCCTAGTTCTTGCCCCAATCTTTGTATTTCTACAATTCCCCTATCAAGGATCGCTGCCTTAGCATTTGAGCCAAAACCCAGCCCATCAGAAATTCCAGCGACAATAGCAATTATGTTTTTTAATGATCCTCCCAATTCAACTCCGATTACATCTGTGCTTGTGTACACTCTAAAATAATCATTGCTAAAAACATCCTGAATCTTTTTAGCAACTCCATGATTTTTAGAAGCAGCAACTGATAGGGCTGGCAAACGATGAGCTACTTCAATCGCAATGTTCGGACCTGACAATACTGCTATAGTAATATTTCCTAATTCTTCTTTTAAAATCTCTGACATTCTCTTGAATGTCCCTTCTTCTATTCCCTTAGCAACACTCAAAAATATCTTTCCTTTTGTAGCAATATTTTCTTGTTTTATTTTCTTTGCTACGCTTCTGAAAAACTTAGAAGGAATTCCGAATACAACAATCTCAGAATTTTCTAATGCTTTTTTAAGATTTTTTTCAAAAACGATCTCATTATGAATCTTAATCCCCTTAAGATGTCTTATGTTTTCTCTTTTTTTATCTAAAACATCTAAATAATCAGAGAAAACACTCCACATTGTTACTTTGTGCCCATTATTGGCAAGAAGGATAGCAATGGTTGTCCCCCATGCTCCATCTCCTAAAACTGTTATATTTTTACTTTGTTTTTTCATATTTTTAGTATAAAAATTATACCCCGGATTTTCTATGAGCGCAAATGTTTTTATAATCGCAATACTGACAATGCCAGCCTGGTGTTGGCTTAAAATTACTCCTTTTTATCCTCTTGATAACCTCTCTTATCTTCTCTTCTGTTTTTTCTATTTCTTCATCTTTAGGAGAAAAAGAACAGGTTGAACCGTCTTCAAGATAATAATAGGTTAGCTTGGTAGCATTAAGATTTAAAATCTTTTTGGCTGCTAATTGATATATTAAAAGTTGAAGTTTTTCATCAGTTCCCAAGCTAGTCTTCGGTCCTCCTGTCTTATAATCAATAATCTCCACTTCTCCCTTTTTAATTTCATCAATCCTATCAATTGCACCGACAAAAGCATCTCCATTAAGCTTTAATTCAAAAACTTTCTCCAAAGCAGGCTCATTGTTTATGCTAAATATATTAGGATTATTTTTTATAAAGTCTTCGTAAAATCTTTTTAAATGTTCTTTGCCTTTTTCAAGATATTCTTTTTTTAATGTTTCATCATACCATTCATCTATCCAT
>JAQTRG010000063.1 GCA_028711945.1 Minisyncoccota bacterium | reverse complement strand
CCCAGATAGATGACTATATAAAACAGAATTCGGCTTACGGGTTCGTTAAGGTAAAAAAGACCGCCTTGGGCGGACTTTTTATTTAAAACAAACCATTTTGTGTTTTTTTGTCTAATGCTTCATTCACAAGAGCATCTGCTTCTTTGTTCTGCTCTCTTCGAATATGAACAAATTTAACTTCTTTAAACTCTACCTTTAAGTTCCAAATAGTTATAAAAAAGTCTTGAATTCTTCTATCTGTTAATTTATACTCTCCACTCATTTGTTTAACCATTAATTCTGAATCAGCCCTAACCTCAACTTCAGTTGTTTTGGTCTTGTCTTTCCCAACAAGTTGTTTTAATTTCTTTAGAGCAAAAATGACTGCATTATACTCAGCTTCATTATTAGTCATCTCGTCTCCCAAATATTCAGAATACTTTTTATGTGGCAATCCTTTTTCATTACAAATTACAACTCCTATCGCTGCTTTGCCCGGATTACCTCTTGACCCACCATCTGTATAAATTATTGTTTTCATATATATTAATATTATCTTTTATTAAGTATTTATACAAACTATTGACAGATATATCACTATATTATATAGTATATCTATGCAACTTCCAATTATAAACGCCGAAGGTCTAAAGCCTGAAGCGTTTCTGAACAGAGAATTGAAGTCTGCTATTTATATAAACAGCGACTCAGATTCCCTTATCAGGAGCATTGCCAAAGCCGGCACCTCTCCTGCACACAAGATTCCCCCATCACAACGGGGCGTCCCAAGCGAGATTACCGTTGGATCATAAACCAACATCAATCTCGCTCTATTTTTTTTCAAAATATCTTTTCAAACACTCCTTGAATCTATCAAGGTTTTCGTTTTTTACAGTGAACCCTGCTGCTGGAGGGTGGCCCCCAAACATTTCTAAAAGCTCACCACAACTCTCCATTGATTTAACAGCATCCATTCCTTTTGGAACCCTCACTGTTCCCCTGCTAATATCTCCTTTCTTTTTATAAAGAAAAACTGGCCTATTGAAATAATTACATAAACGAGAAGAAGTAGAGCCAAGATGTTCTTGCTCCCAAGCAGAAGATCCTTCAAAAATAATCGATGTCTCTGGACCATTTTCAACTTTTTCCCTTATCTCTTCTGTTAAGTTATTTATCGATACCTGTTTTCTTTGATGCTCTTCGAAAAACTCCTTGGCCATTTCTTTTGCTTTTTCAAAATCATTTTCGACAAAAAATTCATATGGCTTAGGAACATGATTTTCTATCACTACAGAGTTAAGAGCACTATTAATTTTAATAATCATGTCTCTCTTAGAATTAAAATCCATTGGATTTAATAATGTAAACATTGCACTTAATCCCGGCCTTTGACTTGATTCAATTTTCTCCAGTCCTTCTTTAATTATTTCTTCATTTTCCCCTACCTCTGGCATCATATCAAAAATAGTAGCCAAAGCTGCTAATTCTAAAAAATTATTACGCAAAGAAGAAGACATCTTTTCTTTCAATATTTCTTTAGATAACTTAAATGCTAGCCCGGCATTACATAAATCTTTAAAAGGATAGTTATCTCCTTCTTGTTTGGGAGCAACAACTATTTCAGCATTGGGAACTCCTCCTATTGGCTGGTGATGATCAACGATAACAACAGAAAAGCCTATTTTGTTAGCTTTATCAACTTCTTTAAAATTAGTTATTCCACAATCAACAGTTATTATTAAACCCTTAGAAACTTTACTCTTGATAAATTCAAGAGCTTGTTCATTTAATCCATATCCTTCGTTTTTTCTATCAGGAGAAAAAGCAAGAACCTTTGGGAAAGATTCTTTTTGAGGAAGGAGAGAAATTAAATTATCTATTGTTTCTTTAACGATAACCATTGAAGCAACCCCATCTAAATCTGAATCGCCATAAATAATAATTTGCTCCTTGTTTTTAACTGCTTCAATAATTCTTTCTGCTACTTTATCAATATTTTTAATTTTCATTATTTTCTTTTTTCTTACTATTATCTTCCAGCGCCATTATACCAGGCAAATCTTTTCCTGCAAGGAAATCAAGCATTGCTCCACCGCCCGTAGAAATATGTTCAAATTTACTTTCGATTCCTAATTTATGGATAGCGTCCACTGTTTCTCCTCCTCCAACTACTGAAAAATTATTTCCATGAGAAATTATTCTTGCTATTTCTAGTGTTCCCTTATTAAAACCTTCTTTTTCAAAATAACCCAATGGTCCATTCCAAATAACTGTCTTCGCTTCACCAATTATGGCTTTGTATTTATCAATCGTTTCTGGCCCTATATCAAATATGCCCTCTTCTTTCCTTAATGTCCCAACTGCTCCAACTCTATGGTATTCCTCATCAGAATTTAATAAAGACATCACTCCATCAATAGGAAGATGAATCTTAGGACTGGTGAGGTCTATTTTTTTTACTACTTCCATTAAATCTTCTTCATCTTCTGTCAATGAATCTCTAACACAAATTCCTTTTGCTACTAACAATGAATTAGCAATCTTTCCACCCAAAAGAACATGATCTGATTTGTCTAAAAGCCTTTCAATGACTCTAATTTTACTAGAAATTTTTACTCCACCAATTATCGAAACTAATGGCCTATCAGGAGTGATTAAAACGTCTGAAAGAATTCTAATTTCTTCTTCTAAAAGAAAGCCTGGATAAGAAGGAAGATATTTGGGTATTCCTACGGTTGAAGTGTGTTCTCTATGACAAACACCAAATCCATCTTGTACAAAAATATCTGCTAATTTAGATAATGCTCTAGCAAAATTATCATTATTTGATTCTTCCCCCTTATGGAATCTTATATTCTCAAGAACCACTATCTCTCCATCTTCCATAGCTTTAATTTGCTTTTCTATAGACCCACCAATCGTTTCTGAGAGAAAGGAAACTTTACCTTGGATAAGCTCCCACAATTTTCTAGCCGTTGGTCTCAAAGAAAATCTCAAATCTCTTCCATTAGGTTGTCCCAAATGGCTTAATAAAATTATTCTAGCTCCACTATTTCTAAGATACTCTATTGTGGGAATTGTTTTTCTAATTCTAAAATCATCCGTAATGTTTCCCTTAGAATCTAAAGGAACATTAAAATCACATCTTACTAAAACTCTTTTACCTTTAAGATTAACATTTCTTAAATTGTTCATATTAGTATATTTTACAAAAGAAAAGACTACTTGGCAAGAAAAACTAAGACAACATAAACATTTTTCTTTCTTTTTCTTCAAATTTTTC
>JAQTRG010000062.1 GCA_028711945.1 Minisyncoccota bacterium | reverse complement strand
CTGAAGTAACAAATGATCCAAGAGAAGCAGGCGAACCATTACAAGACCAGTGTTTATTCCAATTCTCTGTCCCTGTCAAAACATCAAAACTATATAAATAAAGATGATACCAAGAATAACCTCCAGGAGGAGTATTTTGAACAAAAAACTCGTCTCCATTAATACCAATTGCTCCATAGTACAAATCATCTATTGACCAGAGAAAATCTGATAAAATATTATCCTTATTTAATCCATACAAAACATAATGATATTTTCCTTCTTTATCATATTTTGATTCTTGAGCATTAAATATAAGGACCCCATTCGAAGACAACGATAAATCAGTAATTTTTGTTGTCTTGTCTTTTTCTCCCGTGTACTCTTCATTATAGACAACATCGATTGCTCTTTCTCCCATCTTTAATGTACCATTAAATTTAAAAAGCGTATCATTGGCAAAGAAATAAGCATTATTGTCTTGATCAATCACAATGTTTGAAAAATAATCATAACGCTCTCCTAGGTCTTTATAATCAATCTCTGCTTTGTCTCCTTCGTCGTCAATAACAACCAAAGAAGAATTGACATCATTTAATATAAAATAAATTCTATTATTAAAATCGAGAATAGGTTCTCGCCTAGGTGCTCCCAAAACACTTTCTTGCCACTTTAATTTACCAGAAGGACTTAAGGCGGTAATTTTTTCATCACAAAACAAATAAAGCGTTCCGTCTGTAGATAAAGACATTTTTTCTCCAGAAGCACATTCATATGCCCATTTTTTGTTCCCTTCTTTGTCAAAAACGAAAACTCCCCTATCGCCATCTATATTTCCAGAAGTATAAACATTTTCGTTTTCATCAATAATGGGTAAAGAAAATTCATCATTTACGTCCGAACTATCCTTTCCTTTTACAAAAATGCTAGTTTCTTGAAAATTATCATAAGTTGGACCAGCTAAAAAGCTTTTATTCTTTAATCCGGAATCAATATAATAATATGGTTTTATGTGTTCTGCTTTTAAAATTGGCTGACTCACAATATTAGATACGCCAGAATAGTTTAATTCTTTATCTTTTGCCTTAACTGCAAAATAATAATTTGAATTGTAATATAAATCATTTATTGAAACAGAAACATTATTTTCTTGCTTCTTTATTTCTATGTCTACGTAATCATCTACCTTAATCAAATTATTAACATCAATCTCTTTGTTCAAAGAATAATAAACCTCGTAATCTAATTCTTCTTTACTTGTATCTGGGTCACTAGGTGCTGTCCAAGACAAAACAACTGAGTTCTTTTTACTCCCAGAAACTACGCTTAAATCACTTACTGCCTCTGGAGGAAAAGAAGGATTTGTTTTGATGCTCGGCTTTTGCCCCTCAATATCATTAATGTTATTATTACTATCAATATATTTCCCTAAATGATATTTTCTTCCTAATATGTTTTCGTCATTAACAATAAAAGAACTCCCCTCTCTTACTTCTGATTCTTGATCACTTGTTTTCCAAGCAATAGCATCAACTTTTAATGATTGTGCATAAGCAATATTTTCTTCTTGGGTTTTTTCTTCTTCTCCCTCATAAACAGGATTATTAAAAAATAAAGACAAAGAACCAGAAGAATTGCTTAATCTTTGAGAGGCATACTCTCCTGCTTTAAAGTCTCCTCCGCTATTACCGAATACATCAATTAAAACATATGTATTTGGAGCAATAATCAATCCATCTGGGAATCGCCAGTTCTGACTTGGATTATCCCAAGAATGATTAGGCTTTCCTTCATCATTCAAAGTATTAGCAAAATATGAAAGATAATAGCAATTATCTTCGCTTGCACACAAATTAATATCTCCCTCTGTTTGATTAAATATTTCTACATATTCATTACTATCTTCTTTTCCCAAGCTTATCTCGGTTATCAAAAGAGATGATGGAGTAACAATCACTGGCTCTTCCTCTGTTTCCTCTGGTGTTTCCTCTGGATTGTCCTCATTGTTTATTTCTTGGATAATACTATTTTCTTTCTTGGGCGTTCCAAATAAACCACTTGGATTATCTACGCTTGATAAAGAATATGTATGCCATCCACTTAAATCAGGGTTTCTTTCCATTGTTTTCTTTAATTCTTTATCTCCACCAACCCAATTTGGACTAGCCTCTATTTGATCAATTAGATCACAATTTGAATTAAATAATCTTAAAGACTCATCACTATCAGATAATGCACCAGAATAAACTTTGTTTGCTAAAACATTTAAAACAGTTGTTTCGTCAGTTCTTTCTAAAAGATAAAAACCATTAGCCAAAACAATGTCTTCTGAATTAAAAATAACCTTAATTTGATTTTCTTTATCTAAAAGTTGCCATCCACTCAAATTAACATCTTGTCCTGAAATATTCTTTAATTCTATCCATTCGTCACTAGAACTATATTCTGTTCCCATCCATGCAATCTCATTTATTACTATTGGCGATAGAAGAGGTTGACTTAAATTAGATTGAGAGCAATAACTGATACCTCCTCCTCCCCCGCTAGTATAAGTAACACTGGTATTTTTCTGAACGCTTGTTTTCTCAATAACTGTTTCTGATTTTACTTCTTTCTTCTTTTCTTGGCTATTTTCTTGTCTTGGAGTTCCAAAAATATCCATATATCCAGAACCATTATAATCATGCCAAGTTAAATCATTGCCCCTTTCCATAGTTAATCTATCCTTAGCATGTCCCGCTGGCCAACTAGAATTAGCTTCTACAAAATCCTCCAAATCACAACTAGGACTAAATAAATAAAGAGATTCGTTTGTATTAGATAACGCCCCAGAATATATTTTATCAGCTTTAATTGAGGGAATAGTATTATCATCTGTTCTTTCAAATAAAACAAACCCCTGAGAAGGAATATTCAAATCATTCTCAATTAAAACACTAATCTGTTTATCTTTATCATACAAACTCCAATTCTTAAGATTAATCTCTGAAGAAGAAATGTTCTTTAATTCTATCCATTCATCGTTAGCACTACTTTTTCCTCCCATCCATGCAATCTCATTTATTAAAACATTACTTCTCTTAGGATTAGCACTAATTAATTGACACTCTGTTTTTTCTTGAATTGGTTTTAATTCTTCTTTTGGTTTTTCTTCTTGTTTTTTCTGCTCTTGCTGATTGTTTATTATTTCTATCGCCTTTGATTTTAGTTCTTCTTTTTCTTTCTCAACATAGTCATTAATTCCATTAAGCATTTCTCCTAGCTCTTGCTCTGATTCTTCATCTAGTTGGTTTTCAGATCGGAAGAGCACACGTC
>JAQTRG010000007.1 GCA_028711945.1 Minisyncoccota bacterium | reverse complement strand
GACAAAATACAAAACTATTCCAGTTCCCCCAGTCAAAGACAAAAGAATAAAAAGTATTCTTACAATTAATGGGTCTATTTCAAAATACTCACCAAGCCCACCACAAACTCCAAAAATCATTCTATTGTCTTTTGAACGATAATGCCTTTTAATGTTGTTGCTCATTTTTTTATTATTTATTAATTATTATTTTAATTATATCACTACTCTGTGGCCAAAGGAACAGAGCCGCATTTTGCTTTGAATTGGTTGATAGTCTTTAAAATAATATCTATCTCTGGCTCAACAGTATATATCTTGCTTCCATCTTTTAAATCTAAATAAACATCTTTGTTGTGGTTTTGAGAAGCTTTTTCAACCTGACAATCACTTAAAAAACTAACAGCATTATCCCAATCAACTACAGTTGGACCACTTCTATTAGTAAAATCTTCTTCAAAAAAATCTAGTTCTCTTACCAAAACTATCCCGTTATTCTCAATTCCTTTAATAATTACCTTTTCTCCTTGAATTAATTCAGAACAAGAATCAAAACAAATGCTTTTATCATCAAAAGAAAGCTTCTTATTGATAGCTGGGCTCCCTGGCATTTCATAAACTAAATACCAAACTCCTGGCTCCAATCCAGGATTATCCTTAACTAAATTTCCTGTTTTGATAAAATTATTTTCTTCAATAGAAGAATCATTACTAAAAAACTGATGATAAATAAAAACTGAAAAAATCCCAAGAACCAAAACGCTTAAAAACATTATAACCATAGAAATTCCTTTTTCCTTTAACATTTTATTATATTATTTTAATATCATCACTTATTATTTCATTAACATTTCTAAAAAGAATCTTTCCTAAAAACTTCTTTTTCTCTAAATATAATGGAATCCAAAGCTGATCATCGGGCCACATCTTGTCAAAAGGAATATCATTAACATTAAACCACTCTGGCTTCATTTCTTCTGTTTCAATAGGCTCTCCGCTATATTTTAAAACATTAAAAAAATGAACATTTAAAAACTTGTTATTATCGAGAAAATCAAACTCAATAGAACCAATCTCTTCTAATCCTTCTGCATGCAATCCTGATTCTTCAAGCATTTCTCTTTTAGCTCCTTCTATTAATGTTTCTCCTAATTCAAGCTTGCCTCCAAACCCATTCCATCTTCCTTCTCCAAAGCCTCTCTTTTTCATTCCCAAAAGAATCCTATCTCCATCTAATGTCAAACACAAAGTTAATGGTTTTGGTTTTAATGTTTTTGCAAATTCTTTTGCTTTTTCAAGGTCTTGTTCGTTTGGTCTGTTTTTATTTATTCCCCCAAATAATTTTGTCAAACCGTAATTGCTATATCCACGACAATTAAACGAATCAATCAGCCTTACGCTCCTTTTTAAAATAACCTCTTTCAAATCTTTGTTGAAATTATTAAAAGATAGTTCCTTTATTCCGCTAGTTGAAAAGATAAAAAATCTTTTGTTTTCAACGTTTTTCAATTTACCAGCTATATCTAAAATTGATATATGGTGTTTCCCCATATATATCCCCGAACCAAGACCTATCAAATCATATTCTTTAACATCATAATTTTTAAGCTCACTCGCCCTTACCAAATCAGCACTAAGCTCTTCAGCAATAGCCTTAGCTACTTTTTCAGTATTTCCACTATGAGTTGAAGTATAAATTATTAATGTTTTCATATTGATATTTTAATATAAAAATTAATAAAAGGCTAATTCTCTTGTCTCAATGCATTAATTGGATCCATATTAGATGCTTTCTTGGCAGGATATACTCCAAAAAATACTCCGATAAATGCTGAGAATAATAACGAAAGAATAACTGACAATGGAGAAACAGAAAAACTCCAATCAATTCCAAAAGAAACAGCAACAATATATATTAAAAATGAAACAAGTATTCCTGCAATTACTCCAAAAAATCCTCCTAGGAAGGTAAGAACCCCTGCTTCAAAAATAAACTGATATAAAATATCTTTTCTTTTGGCTCCCACTGATCTTCTTAACCCTATTTCAAAAGTTCTTTCAATCACTGAAACATACATGATATTAGTTATCCCTACGCCTCCCACAACCAATGACACCGCTGAAATCACAGCCAATAGAGCCGTAATAGAAGTTAATACTGTTCCCATCATGCTCTTAGCATCATCCATGGTCATGACCTCAAAATCATCTTTGTCAGGATCAGTAATATCGTGCCTTTCTCTTAATAATAATTGTATTTCTTCTTTAGTGTCATTTATCTTGCTAGCATCCTTAACTTTAACTGATATACCCATGACATAATCTGTGCCAAGCATTTTCTTTTGCATAACTTTAGTTGGAATGTAGACCACAGAATCCATGTTCATTCCAAACATTGCTCCTCTTTCTTCCAAAATTCCAACAACTCTGAATGCTTTTCCTTTTACATATACATTTTTCCCAACTGCTTCATTTTCACCAAACAAATCATCTTTTGTTTTGCTTCCCAAGACAATAACTGGGGTAATAGAATCTTCCTCTTCTACGGTATAAAATCTACCAGTAGATATTACTAATTTTTCAATCAAAGGAGCTTGGGCTCCATATCCAAATATCATTGTACTTTTAGCTTCTCCTTGATATTTAATAGCTTCCTGGCCAGTAACATATGTATAAATAGCTTCAACATTTTCAAGTTTTGCTATTTCATCAACATCAGTATTTTTAAATGTTGTTATCGTTACTCCAGTAGCCATGTCTGATCCACTTCCCATGGTTCCTTTTCCTGGGACTCTCACTTCTGCATTGATTGTATCAGAACCATATATTTCAAGCTCTCCCATAACCATTGACTTAAGACCATTACCAGCTGAAATCATAATAATCAAAGAAGCTATTCCAATACTAACAGCAATAATAGTTAAAATCGTTCGGCTCTTCTGCCTCATTAAACTCTGAAAAGCTGAATCAATTTGTTTAAATATCTTATTCATATCTTAATGCTTCTATTGGATTTAATAAGCTAGCTTTTCTAGCGGGAGCAATTCCAAAAATTAAACCTATTCCTATTGAAACTAAACATCCAAGCATTATAGAGAAAGGAGAAACAATATATGTCCATGATAATCCATAAGCTATAACTATTTGAGCTATCAAAAACAATAGCAATGAACCAACTACTATTCCTATTATTCCACTGATAAAAGTAATAGTCATTGCTTCAATCAAAAATTGAAATACAATATTTCTGTTCTTGGCTCCAATTGCTTTTCTTAATCCTATTTCTTTTGTTCTTTCTTGGACTGTTGCAAGCATAATATTCATAATTCCAAAACCTCCAACAATTAATGATATCGCAGCAATAGCAGCAAGGAAAAACCTCAATGCATCAGTAATTGCAGAAATACTAGTTATAGCCTGCTTTGTTGAACGAACATTAAAATCATCTTCATTAGCGCTTTGAATATTATGCCTATCTCTGAGGATAAGCTTAATATCTTCCATGGTACTATCAATGTTTTCTATTGCATCAACTTTTACTCTCAAAAAAGACAAATGATTAATTCCTAAAAGTACATTTTGAGCTGTTTTTATAGGAACATATAAATCATTGTCTTGGCTCTGGATAAGACCTCCTCCTTTCTTTTTTAAAACCCCTATAACTGTAAAATTGGTTTTCTTTATTTTAATTTTATTCCCTAAAGGATCTTGATCTGGAAACATTTCTTCAGCAATTTTTCCTCCGAGGACAACTACTCTTGCATTGCCAAGTTCTTCGTCTTTGGTAAAGAATCTTCCTTTTTCTACTTCACAATTTTCCACATCAATATAGCTTGCTGTTGTTCCATAAAAACTAGCACTGATATTTTTGTCAGCAATAGTGATAACATCGCTACCCTTAACATACATTGAGACTGCTTCAATGTGAGGATTATTACTATTAAGTATTGCTTCCCCATCTTCATATTTTAAAGAAGTAACAACAATTCCCATTGCTGATGCAGGAGGACCATTTTCTTCTGCATATCCTGGGAGAACAACTATTAAATTAGTACCCACTGCTTTAATCTCATTCAATATTAAAGCTTGAACACTCTCTCCAACTGACAAAACAATCATAACAGCTGTCACACCGATAATAATTCCGAGCATCGTTAAAAGAGAGCGTAGCTTATTGCGCGTAATCATTTGCCACGCAGTTTGTACTGATTCAAAAAAATCCATAATATACTATTTAACAAGATCTTCTTCGGCTCTCTGTCTGCAAGAAACAATACTATCCTCAATAATCAATCCGTCTCTTATGCGAATCATCCTCTGTGCATGCTCAGCAGTATTTTTTTCGTGAGTAACTAAAATAATAGTATGTCCATTACCATTTAGTGTTTGCAATATTTTCATAACTTGAGCTCCTGACTTAGAATCAAGATTTCCGGTTGGCTCATCAGCAAAGATAACTTCTGGATCATTAACAAGAGCTCTTGCAATGGCAACTCTTTGCTTCTCTCCTCCAGAAAGCTTATTCGGGGAATAGTTTAATCTATGGCTTAATCCAACTTGATCAAGAAGCTTTTTGGCTTTTTCTATTCTTTCTTCAGCAGAAACATTCGTATACGATAAAGGAAGCATAACATTCTCAAGAACAGTAGACCTGTTCAAAAGATTAAATGATTGAAAGATAAAGCCAACTTTCTTGCTTCTCATCTCAGCTAAATCATCATCATCTAGCTTGCTCACGTCTCTTCCTTCAAATTCATATATGCCACCAGTCGGTTTATCTAAAAAGCTAAGAATATGCATTAAGGTAGACTTTCCTGATCCAGATGGACCCATGATAGAAACAAAGTCTCCTTTATTAATATCAAAAGTCACTCCCTTAAGAACTGGAGTGACAACATCTTCATTGATAAAATCTTTCTTTAAATTTTTAACAGAAATCAACATGTTATTTTATAGTTTTTAAAATAACCTCTTCTCCTTCATTTAGACCAGAAATTATTTCTGTTTTTCCATCATCTGCCTTAAGTCCTGTTTGTATTGTTTTCTCTTCGATGTTTCCATCATTTTTTAATATCTTCACATACTTCTCATCATTATTTCTAGTTAAAATAGCTCTTGATGGAAGATATATTGCTCCTTCTCTTGTATCAGTCTTAACAATTACATCTGCACTCATTCCAGGTTTTATCAAATCACTCAAATCATCTATTGCAACCTTAACTCTGTAGTAAACAACATCTTGAATCTCTGTTGATGATGGATCAATTGTTAAAACCTTGCCTTTAAATTTAACATCATTCCCTAAAGCATCCAAAGTTATTTCTGCCACATCATCTGTTTGAATTTTAACTACATCAGTTTCTGGAATATCAACTTCTATTTCATAATGAGGAGATAATAATTCAATCATTGCTTCAGATGATGAAATTAATTCTCCTGACTTTTTATTAACCTTGGTAACAATTCCAGGGATAGGAGCATATATAATAGCTTTATTCCTATTAGCTGTTGCCTGATCTAGGGCAGCTTGATAATAAGCAATATCAATGTCTCTTGGTTTCGCAATTAATGATTCGTAATTAGCTTTTTGCAATTCTAAAGATGCTCTAGACGACTCAACATTAGCCCTAGCAGTATTGATATTGTTTTCATTTTGAGTCTTTAAAATAGATAAATCATTTTTAATTCCTGACATTGTTGATTGAGAAGTGCTAATATATGCTTTTTGATTATCAAGTGAAGTCTTTTCTGTTGTCGTAACTTTATTCTTATAGGCTGTGCCCTCACAAACATCTCTTACAATAGTTAAACTATTTAATATCTTTTGCAAATCAGAAACAACCTCGCTAACTGCTGTATCTGTATCAGCTCTATTGCTGCTAAGCCAAGCTTTATCAATATATGTCTTGGCTGATTCTTTTGAGGTCTTCATTGTATAATCCAATGTTGCTCTTACATCATTTCCCTCCTGATCATTGCCAGAGAAATAAGCTTTTTGAATTAATTCTGTTGCAGAATAAGCATTATACATTTTGATATAAGCATCATCCATTGAAGTTAGGGCAGACGCATATTCAGCTGCTAAATTCTTTTCTGCCAAAGACGTTACATCTGTTAATGTTTCTTCTGCTTTTGCCAAAGCAACTTCAGAAGATTCAACTTGCCTCTTAGAAACATTGATAGCTTCTTCAGTTGCTCCCACTAGTTTCTGGTCCAGAGACGATTGAGCCTGATTAACAGCAGCATTTAATTGATCTAAAGATAAATTAGCAAGCCACTGACCTTTATAAACACTATCTCCTTCTTCAACCTTGACTGTCTCAACAATGCCCACTCCATCAAAATGCAATGAAAGCTTGTTTGATGATTCAACTTTTCCTGTTGCATCAACTGTTTGCACTAAACTGCCTTTTTCAATCTTAAATGTTTCGTATTTGACTTTTTTTCCTTGGAACATAGGAATAATAAAAATAGATGCTATTAAAATTATCCCAACAATTATCCACAATCTTTTAGATTTAAAACTTATCTTAATTTTTTTCATATTGTTTTTTATTATCTTTATATACTTCCATTTGACAATTTTCGCAGTCAAACTTAAGAGAAAACCCGTGTCCTTTATTACTTATTAGAAATAATGGTTCTTTTAATTTTACACCATCTTTTTCCCTTAAGCAATATCCTAAATAATGCCTCAAACAATGCTTAGTTGTCATGACTTTCTTTCCATTGTTATTCTTCATAAGCTCAAACGCTGGCTCAATGCTCTCTACCCCATGACGCTTATAAAACTCTTGAGATAGCTTATTAGAAACATTCCATTCATATGAAAGATGTTTTTGGATAAAAGGCACCTCACTCTTTTTAAATACCATGGTTTCCCTATTATATTTCCCTCTTCTTTTTGAGTACATTTCATCAATTGCTCTTCTTCTTAAATCATTAATTAAAGATATCGGCATAAAGATAGGGCCTGCCCATTCTACTTTTATTTCTTTGGCATAAAATATCGTTCCCCCAAGTTTACTTAATTGATTCTTAATGTTTTCTTCAGCAACTTCTTTTTTATCAGCTTTTTGATTTTCTTGCTTCAAAAAAATATTAACTGCACTATATTCATTGTCTGTTGCCTTTAAAGAAACTCCGTCTTTTTCTTCCTTGAATAAAAACGATAATGGAATTAATCTTTTGCAAGGATTATTCTCTATTTCTTTCAAGAATCCCGTATCAAGGTTTCTATAAATTGCAGTTCCCATTCTTAATCCTCTTGCATCATTAAGAAATATCTCATTTCCTTCGACTTGATTAACATTGCTTCCTTGGATATTGCCCTGTTTGTCAAAAAAACAAAGACCATCTCCGTTGTTAACCTTAACATCTCTATCTAAAACAAAAGATTTTCTTGAGGCAATCTTAACTCTTCCCAATAATTTACCAATTGATTTAGGAGATTGAGACAAGATATTCTTTTCCCTTTCTTTTAAAAAATATGTTGTATATGATCTATTAAATGTTTTATCTACATCTGGCTCAAATCCATAGAATACGTCACCTTGTGAAGTTTTTTCAATCTTTTTGTTCTTAATAATCTCGTCTATCTTTTTTCTGTAATATGCAACTACATTAGAAACATAATCCTCGTCTTTTAATCTTCCTTCAATTTTGAATGAAGTTACTCCCGCATCTATCAATTCTTCTAAATGATTTGATAGATTAAAATCTTTTAAACACAATAATGGCTTATTATCTGCAATAGTCTTTCCTTTATTATCAATCAAAGAATAATTCAAACGACAAGCTTGTATGCATTCTCCACGATTAGCACTTCCTCCGTTTATTGAATGGCTTAAATAACACCTTCCGCTAAAGCTAGCACACAGGGCACCATGAACAAATGTTTCTAATTCTAAATTAGTATTTTTTCTTATTTCTTTGACTTGTTCTAAAGAAAGCTCTCTTGCTAAAATTACTCTTTTAATTCCAATACTTTCTAAAAACTTTATCCTTTCCAAATCATAATTATCACACTGAGTACTTGCAATTAAAGGAATAGAAGGCAAATCCATTTCTAAAATTGCCATATCTTGAAAAATAATGCCATCAGCTCCTATTTTGTATAAATCCCAAATCAAATCTCTGGCCTCTTTAAGCTCGTTATCATACAAAATAGTATTGATTGTTATATATACCCTTACCCTAAAATCATGAGCGTATTCGATAAGCTTCTTTATGTCTTCTAAAGAATTTCCTGCGCTAGATCTAGCTCCAAACTTAGGAGCACCGATATAAACAGCATCAGCCCCAGCATTAACTGCGGCCATTCCTCCCTTTAAATTCTTAGCTGGAGCCAAAAGCTCTAATTTTGTATTCATATTTTTGAGTGTAGCAGATAAAAATAAAAAAAGAAGCCCTAAGGCTCTTATGCTTCTATTCTTATTTGCTCACAGATAGTGAACAAACCAGAAAGAAGAATCAATATATCTGCAGGAGTTGAAATATCATTTGACGAAAATTTGCTCCCTTGCCCTCTCTGAATGAATAGCTAGTAGGACATATACCACCATTCAAACAATTGAGCACTAAAAAGCCATTCTCTTCAACATATGCTTGAAATATACTGTCTCTTTCTCCTCCCCAGATATGAGAATACACATGCCTCATTGCTTCTTGAACATTCTCAAGATTACTTCTTCCGATAATGTTTTCAAGGTACCAACAAAATGCTGGTGACATATCTCCACCGATAGAATAATTAGTATCAGCGAAAACGATAAGGGAAAGAAGCTGTTTTCGGCGAGATAAAGTTGGTGCTTCTCCATAAGCATAGCGGGCTATATCAGTAAAAAGAGAAAGGCTTAAAACTGTTTTCCTAATCGGCTTCCAGTTATCTTTAAGCTTTTTACCAGTACCTCGACAAGAAAGACATGGACTATCATCGCACGAATAAGGATCTTTTCCTGAACCATTACAACGATCACATTTTATTTTTGTAACTGTTGAAATGGAAGGAATTGGCACAAGAAATTCAATAAAATCATTTCTATTGCCCTTATTAATAAAAGCATCGTCTATTCCGAAATTTCCATAAAAATCTAGAGAAATATTTTGAAAATCGTATTTCTTCTTAAATTTTTCTGCATGAATTTTAGCCCACCCTGTTTTTGTTTCCATAGACTCGATAAAGTCCTCATGAATATCTATTTTCAAACAAGGTTCTTTGCTTGATTGTAAGCCAAGATTATAACAACAAGGTATATCTTTTTCAGTTAAACCAAACATCTTTCAGCCTCCATAAATTGTGACGAACTGCCACCATTGTGGTACCCACAATATCGCACAAAAATTAAAACGAGTAAAGACTATTAAAAAACTAAGCTTTTTCTCTTTAATTGTCTCTGATAACCAATTGCGAACCTGTGAGCCTCATCTCTGACCCTAATCAAAAGACTTTGATTAATACTAATTCCTTTGTCAAAAAAGAATTCGTTCTTTTTCCTATCTTTTCCCTTAGCAATTCCCACAACAAAAGAATTTAATTTATTCTCTTTTAATATTTTCTTAATTAAATTAAATTGTGGCTTTCCCCCATCAACTAAAATAATATCAGGCCATTTCCATTCCTTGTGTTTGATTCTCCTCTCTATCACCTCCCTCAAACAGTCAACATCACTCTGTTGATTAACTGTTTTTATTTTGAATTTTTTGTATTCACTCTTTATCGCCCCCTTACTATCAAAAACAACCATACTCCCAACCTTAGCTTCATTTCCTAAATTAGAAATATCATATCCTTCAATTCTAATATCTTTTTTCTCTTCGTAAGACTTATTGATAAAACTTTTGTCTAATAAAGAAAAGTCTCTAATCTTTTTTAACGAAAATATTTGATTCCTTAATCTTTTTGCTTCTTCGTAATTTTCTTGTTTTGAAAATTCTTTCATTTTATTCTCTAAAGAAGATATTAGTCTTTTTTTCTTTCCCTTAAGGAACATTACCAATGGCATAATTGCTTTTCCTTTGTATTCCCTGCTATCAATTTCATTAGTGCATACTCCCAAACAATGGCCTAATTGATAGTCAAAACAAGGCCTTTTTGAGTTGGGACTACATCTAGAAACACTAAAAAGCAAATGCAGAATCTTTAAAATATCTGCTGTTTTTAATTGAGCATATGGACCAAACATATATAAATACTTTTCTTTCTCTAAATTCCTCTCTCTAACTGCAATCAGTTTAGGAAAATCTTCTTTGGTAAGAACCAGATAATTCCAACTCTTGTCATCTTTTTCTTTGACATTGTACTTGGGCTTAAACTTCTTAATATAATTAGCTTCTAAAATAATTGCTTCTAAAACTGAATCTGTTTCTTTCCATCGAACATTACAAACTTGATCCATCATCATTTCAATCGGCCTAGTTGTTTTAGGTTTCAAATAACTTCTAACCCTATTCTTCAATGATGTTGCTTTGCCGATATACAAAATAACATCATCTTTATTATAAAAGAGATATATTCCTGGGCTATCTGGCAGTTTATTAATTTTGTTTTCTAGATTAGCCATTTTTTAATACTCTTTTTAAATACTTGCCTGTCCATGTAGACATTTTAGATAATTCCTCAGGAGTTCCTTCTCCAACCACTTTGCCTCCCTTATTTCCTCCTTCTGGACCTAAATCGATAACCCAATCTGCACATTTGATAAAATCAAGATTGTGCTCAATAACCATTACAGTATTTCCCTGAGAAACTAATTTCTGGAGAAGAATTAATAATTTTTTAATATCATCGTAATGCAAGCCAGTTGTTGGTTCGTCTAATAAATACATTGTCTTGCCTGTTGCATATTTTGATAATTCTTTGCTTAGCTTAATTCTTTGAGATTCTCCTCCTGAGAGAGTAGTGGCTGGCTGGCCCAAGGTCAAATATCCTAAACCAACTTCATTTAATACTTTAAGCTTGTCATATATGCTTGGAATGTCTCTAAAGAACTCAACTGCTTCCTCAATCGTCATATCAAGAACTTGAGAGATATCCCTTTCTTTGTAATGGATAGATAAAGTTTCTTTATTAAATCTTTTTCCTTTGCAAACATCACAAACAATCTCAACATTAGGCAAAAAGTGCATTTCTATTTCAATATTTCCTTTTCCTTCACAATTCTCACACCTTCCTCCAGGCCTATTAAAACTAAATCTGCCTGCTTTAAATCCTTTCATTCTTGCCTCAGGAGTTATAGCAAATAATTCTCTAATCTCATCAAATACTTTTGTATATGTAGCTGGGTTAGAACGAGAAGACCTTCCGATTGAAGATTGGTCTATTCTGATAACCTTATTTAAATATTCAAAACCTTTAGCATCTTTTATTTTAATATCTCTTTTAACTCTATTTATCTTTCCTGTTAAATATCTATATATTACATTATTCATTAAAGTTGATTTTCCAGAACCAGAAACACCTGTCAAGCAAACCAATCTTCCTAGAGGGATATTAACATTAAGATTTCTTAAATTATTTTCTGCTGCTCCTATAATTTTAAGATTAGCTATGTTATTAGAAACGCCCCTTCTAGAATCGGGAAGTTCTATTCTTTCTTCACCTCTTAAATATTTTCCTGTCAAAGATTTAGCTGGACTTCCTATTTGTTTAATTAATGAATCTTCTTTCTCTTTTGTTAAAAGAACATTTAATGGGCCAGAAAACATTATTTCCCCTCCATGCTTTCCTGCTAAAGGACCAAAATCAACAATCCAATCACTAGCAAGAATAGTATCTTCATCATGTTCAACAATGATAATACTATTCCCTACATCACATAGATTTCTAAGAGTTTTTACCAGCATCTCATTGTCTTTCTGATGCAACCCGATTGTTGGCTCGTCTAAAACATACAAAGCGCCAACTAACTTTGTCCCAACTTGTGAGGCTAATCTAATTCTTTGAGATTCTCCACCAGAAAGAGTTCCTGCCATTCTATTTAAACTAATATAGTGCAAACCAACATCCATTAAAAATTGAAGTCTATTTTTTATCTCTACTAATATTATTTCAGCAATTTCTATTTCTTTTTCAGTTAGCTTGTCTTTTAATTTAATAAACAATGATAAGGCTTCTTCAACTGTCATATTGGTAATCTCCCAAATGTTCTTCTCATCAATCTTCACACTCAAAGCATTATCATTTAATCTTTTTCCTTTGCAAACTGGGCAGACATTAGAACTAAACAAACTTTCTGTTCCCAAACCATGGCACTCAGGGCAAGAGCCATATGGACTATTAAAACTAAATAATCTTGGCTCTATCTCAGGAAAACTAAATCCACATTTAGGACAAGAGTATTGTGTACTAAAAACTCTTTCTTCGTTATTAGGAAAAACAACTGCACACAAACCATCAGACATATCTATTGCTATCTCAATAGCTTCATTTAGTCTAAAATCTAATTCATCATCAATCTTTACAAAATACATCTTATCAATAACAACCTCTATCGTATGCTGCTTCCCCTTTTCTAAAGGAATCTTTTCTTTCAAGCTTTTAATTTTTCCATCAATCCTAACTTCAGCAAAACCAGATTCATATATGTCTTGAAGCATTTGGAAATATTCTCCTTTTCTTCCTCTCACTACTGGAGAAAGGATTAATAAAGTTCCTTCCTTTTTCTCTTTTTTTAATATCTCTTCTGTCTTCTTAAATATCTCATCAGATGACATCCTGTCTATTTTAATTCCGCAATGAGGACAATATGGTTTTCCAACTCTAGCAAATAAAACCCTCAAATAATCATATATCTCCGTTATCGTTGCTACTGTTGATCTAGGATTAGAGCTATGCGCTTTCTGGCTAATTGATATTGCTGGAGACAATCCTTCTATTTCATCAACATCAGGCTTTTGCATCCCTCCTAAAAATTGTCTAGCATATGATGACAATGATTCAATATATCTTCTTTGCCCTTCAGCAAAAATTGTATCAAAAGCAAGACTAGATTTCCCTGATCCAGACAAACCAGTAAATACAACCATTTTATTGCGAGGGAGCTCCAATGAAACATTTTTCAGATTGTGCTCCCTTGCTCCTTTGATAATAATTTTGTCTTGCATATTATTTCTTTTTTATCTCTTTTTCCAACAAAGATATTTCATCTCTCAATATGGTTGCTAATTCAAACTCAAGCTTATCTGCTGCTTCTTTCATTTTCTGCTTCTTGTCTTTTATTATCTCTTTGATTGGTCTTGCATCTCCACTAATATCCATTTCCAAAATCTTTTCGCTGTATTTTCTTGCTTTAATCTTTTTAGTGTCTAGTCCAAACTCCTCTAGAATATTCTTAATAGTCTTTTCTATCGTCTTAGGAGTTATTCCATTATCTTCATTATATTTAATCTGTATACTTCTTCTCCTATTAGTTTCTTCAATTGCCGTGTTGATTGATTTCGTAATATTATCAGCATACATAATACTTATCCATTTA
>JAQTRG010000061.1 GCA_028711945.1 Minisyncoccota bacterium | reverse complement strand
GCATATTCTGCATCTGTTTGAGTTTGATCTGAAGGATAAGGCGCTTCCTGACTGGACAATTGTGTATTGGCGTCTTCTTGAGCACGTTCCATCATAGACTGCTGCATTTCTTCATTTTCCTGAGAAACGACATGTTTTATTCTGGCTTGGGCAAGGGCATCTGAGATTTCTTCTTTAGAAACTTTTGATTTTGCTAAATTGTTTGCTATTTCTTCTTCAGATTTGCCTTCTTCCTGCATCTTTTTTATTTTATCAACTATACCCATTCTAATTAATTGCAAAGACTGCTTTAAATTTCTATCCTTTTCTGAATAAATCAAATTGTCTTTGCAATATCATGAGTTCTTCTTTTCTGGCCGTATTGTCAATCTGTTCCATTATTCGCTGTAGAAGGTCTTTTATCTCTTTTGATTCATTTTCTAATTTCATAACTGATTTTTTTATTTCTTGTATGTCTTTAAATGTTTTTTCTCTTTCTTCTACAAGATTTCTTCCAATTAATATTACTCTGTCTTTGAGAAGTCTCTGTTTTTCTTCGATGTCCATTAATCTTGTATTAAGGTCTGAGAAAAACTGCGGTTCCATGGGTTGTTCTTGTGCTTGAGCCATTAGGTTTGAAGGCGGAGTAAGTTTAAAAGCGTATCTTTTTCCGAAATGTATTTAATCAGCTTTTGTTTTCAGAGAGCATGATTTTTAAGGAAAAAGCGCCGTTATACTCTGTAGAGATAGAACATAAGTCCGGGGAAGATGTATTATACATTAATTATCTTGGCGCTTCTTTTGTGCCTTCTATTTCTGATGATTCTCAGGTAATGTCTTATGTGATTGATAAACTTGCGGAGAATCCAGGCGTTTCAAGAGTAGTAATGGTTCAGCAGAGAAATTATAATTATCCTTCTGAACAGGTTTTGGTTTTGTCCGAAATAGCAAGACTGTATACTTATCTAACAAAACAAGAAGCTTTACTTTCTCCTGAAAAACTTAGTTTGTTTGCAGGAATATCAGAAGTTTATGGCGAGCTTTCTTTTTTTTTAACAGAGCTGAAACAAGATCCTATAAAATGCTATAAGGATTTGAAAGACAGAATAAAAGATTTGAGAGATAAATTGGATAGGGGAATGGTCGGAGATAGAACAAGTGTAATTAATTATGTAAGATTTTTAGAAAGATTTTTTGGATTAATTGAGAATACTAAACTGTTGAAAAGTTTAGGAACTTCGGTTTTTGAATATTCTGCAGACAATCGAGAAGTTTACAAAGATGTTTTCAGACCAGATGTTTTACCTAATTTTACATTTACTAGATTAGTTGCGCAACTTCCTGAAGGAGCTGAATTTATTGATCAGTATGAGCTGAAGGGAGATATGGAAACTGTGACTGTAACTATTTTGAAGAAATCTGACGAGGCAAAATATATTTATCATATAATGCCGCCAGAATATGTTTTGAGCGAAGAGCATAATATGCTTGTTAATCTTGCAAGAACGGTTTTAACTGAACATAGGCCCAAAGGAGAAGAATTTACTGATCCTGAGAGGACAAGACAAGTTTTTTTTAATGTAGGAAGGGATTTGTTGAGTGAGCTTTCTACTTCAAAAAATATTAAATTAAGCAATAGGGAATTAAACAAATTGGCTAAGATATTGGTAAGACATACCATAGGGTTTGGGCTTGTCGAAGTATTGTTGTTAGATTCTAAACTGCAAGATATTGTTATTAATGCTCCAATTGCAAAGAATCCTATCTTTGTAAGGCATGAAAAGTATGACGAGTGTGTTACGAATATAATTCCGAGTTTTGAAGACGCAGATTCGTGGGCTGCAAAGTTGAGATTGCAGTCTGGAAGACCATTAGATGAAGCTAATCCTGTTTTGGATACAGATTTAGCTTTTGGCAATATAAGAGCGAGAATCGCGGCGATTAAAGAGCCGCTGTCTCCTTCTGGACTTGCTTATGCGATAAGAAGACATAGAGATCAGCCTTGGACTTTGCCCCTGTTCATACACAGAAAAATGCTTAATTCTTTTGCTGCAGGGTTATTGAGCTTTCTAATTGACGGTTCAAGAACTTTGCTGGTTGCTGGAACAAGAAGTTCGGGAAAGACTTCATTACTTGGAGCATTAATGCTTGAGATAATGCCAAAATATAGGGTTATTTGCGTTGAAGACACATTGGAATTGCCTGTTGATGCTTTGAAAAATATAGGTTACGATATTTTAAGGATGAAGGTTAGGAGTGCATTAGTTAGTTCTACTACGGAGATTGAGGCTTCAGAAGGAATAAGAACAAGCTTAAGACTTGGAGATAGTGCATTGATTGTGGGAGAAGTTAGAAGTGCGGAAGCTAAGGCACTTTATGAAGCGATGAGAGTTGGGGCTTTAGCAAATGTGGTTGCTGGAACTATTCACGGCGATTCTGCATACGGTGTTTTTGACAGAGTTGTAAATGATTTGGGGGTACAGCCAACAAGCTTTAAGGCTACGGATTTAATTTTAGTTGCAAATCCTGTAAAAACTCCTGATGGGTTGCATTCAATTAGAAGAGTAATGGCTTTAACTGAAGTAAGAAAGCATTGGCAGGAAGATCCTTTAGAAGAAGGAGGATTTGTCGATTTATTGAAATATAATGTTGAAAAAGATGAGTTGGAGCCAACTCAAGAATTAATGAATGGTGATTCTGAAATAATAAAAAGTATTGCTGGAAATGTCAAGGGTTGGGCTGGAAATTGGGACGCGGTTTATGATAATATTCTTTTAAGGGGAAAAATTAAACAGGAAATTGTTGAAGCATCTGTAAAACTTGGTAAACCTGAATTAATGGAAGCTCCGTTTAATTCGCTTTCAAATTTAGCATTTCATAGAATAAGTGAGATAGTCATTCAAGAAAAAGGTCTGCCTTGGGGCGAGTTTGTTTTTCCTGTTTGGAAGAATTGGCTTTACGAGACCGCCGCTAATTTTTAACCTGCCATTCCACCAAGAGCTACTGCCGCTAAGATTGTAAGTGCTAAGATGGATAATAATGCTGTTCCGAGATAAAGCAATATTCCTGTTCTTAGATTCTTTGCAAGTTCTGATTTTTCTTTTAAAGTGTCTTTACCTGAATCTACTGTAACTAGAGCAGAGGTAAGAATAAAAATTATTTCTACAATGTAAATTCCTATTGATATTTGTATAAAATATGGGGGAATCATTAGGCTGACGTTGAATAATTGGGGGATTGCTGAAAGTGAAAATCCTCCCGCGCTTGCTCCTGCTCCTCCAGTTAGTGCTTGGACTGATTGCAATTTGTTTAGAATTACTGTAATCATTGCTGAAAG
>JAQTRG010000060.1 GCA_028711945.1 Minisyncoccota bacterium | reverse complement strand
TAATTCTACCTGTGTACTTGTTGATGAAGTAGTGGCTAATAGTGATTGGCCAGCTGGAGACAAGATAGACAAGAAGACAATGGAAAGAAAAGATTTTTCGAATTGGCAAACATATCTTTTTAGCAGCGTAGATGTAGAAAGTGGATTGAATGGTACTCCTAAAAAAGAAAACAGTGAGATAGTAGAAGACACTACTGAAGAAGACGTTGTTGAAGACGATGCTACAGAAAACGACATTACTGATGACTCTACTGGCGGAGAAGATATCGAAGAAGACACTACTGAAAACGATGTCATCGAAGACGATATTACCGAAGAAGATATTGTTGATGATGGTAGCGGAGACGACGCCATAGATGATACTGTAGAGAGCGAAGAGGATAACATTGTCCCTGTTTTAATAACAGAGATACAGGTCAATGGAGTAGGTGGTAAAGAATATGTAGAGATATTTAATAATAGTGAAGAAGATATTAATCTTTGTGTTAGTGAATTAGATTGTTATTATCTTGCATATTATGCTCCTAATGATAATTGGAATGATGCTAGTCATTTATGGAAGTTTGAAGCAGATACAATTATTTTAGCAAATGGATATTATCTTATTGATATCTATGGTGACAATAATGGAGATTGGAATGTTGCTGAATATGCAGATTCAAAGCTTTCTGATTTGTCAGGTTCATTATCTTTATTTCACAACAATCCTGTTTATGAGGGAGAGGAAGATAAAACAGTAGAAGAGGAAATTAGTTTTGCCACGAATTTAAAAGTTGATGCTGTCGGGTGGAAAAGTAACGAAGAAGACGATACTATAGTAAAAGAAGGAGATGCATTCTTAATCACAGAGCCAAATAAAGTATTGGGTAGAAAATGGTCTGGGATTTATGCAGACAATAATGATAATGCAACAGATTTTCAATTAGAAGTGTCTAGTATTCGTGGCCACGTGCCTCAGCCACCAGATAGAATAGAAGATTTAGTTGTTGAAAATAATCCTCAACAAAAGAATTCAGTCATATTGTCATGGAATGTTCCTAATGATCCTGATTCAGACGAGAGCACCATAACTTACAATATATATTATTCTAAAGGTAGCAGTATTGATAAAGATAATCTTATTAATATCAATGCCTATGTTAGTCCAATTGATGTTAGCGAGGGAGAAACTGTAAAAAAGTATATTGTTCCAGATCTTTATTTTGGTTCAACATATTATTTTGCAGTTATGGCTACTGATGCAGAGAATAATGTTTCTTTATTGTCTAATGAGGTGGAATATATAATAGATCCAGCAGTGCATAAAAAACAAGCCCCATATGTTGATTTTGCAAGAAGTGATCGTACTAGCTCAACAGGAGTGACAACAGAAACTGCTGGTGAAGTTTCTATTTTGGCTCAGTCTGAAGATGAAAGAATTGACAATGATTCTCTTCTTAGTCCAGTTGTTATAGATGAAAATGGGATAACATACTTTATGGGACAAAAAGATGGAGACTGGAGTCTTTACGCATATAATCTAGATGGAACAAGGAAATGGAAATATAAGTGTGATAGCCAATGTGGAGAATTAGTTACGCTAGGCAAAGATGGAACAATATATTTCACAAGAGTTTATGGAATACATGCGATAACTCCTTCGGGAAAATTAAAATGGACTCAAGAATTTTCTCATTTATATTCAAAAGAGATAGCCATTGATTCAGTGGGCAATGTCTATGTAGTTGCATCTTTAACAGAGGGCACCCCCATGCTTTTTGTGATTGATGATAGGGGAACTACTTATAATAGAAGTGTGCTATTTGATATTAATGGACATCTTCCCAGAAGTCCTATTAGAAATTTTTCACCAATAGCGATAGATTCTGCTGATTATCTTTATTTTTCATATGGAGACACTATTTTTAAGTGCAACAATCAAGGCTTGGTTGCAGAAAGAGTTATTTTACCTAAGCATAATGATAAATATGATAATAGGGTAGTGACATCAAGAATCAACGAAGTCTATATATCTCAATCTGGCAACGTTTTATTTAGTGCCTATGAAAGTGGTTGTTGTAATTATGAAAATAGCCCTTTTGATGTATTTTATTCATTAACCAATGACTTGTCAGAAATAATTTGGAGCAAAGATGGTTATCCAGACCCAATCGGAGTTAATGATAATGAATTCTATATTACATTTACTCAGGGGTATAGTAGAGAGATTTCTGCGATAAATATTTTAGATGGGAAAGTAAATTGGACAAAAAGATGGAACAGTACAGGAAGCCCCGTTCAAAGCCCTTCTAAAATTGTTTCTGCTGACAATGGAAGAATATATTTTATGCATTCTAGCTATGTTCTTGGATACGATACAGGGAATATGACAGACACAGACCCAACTCATGATTTGATATTTTCAGTTAATGGACTTGATCCTAGTGCACACTATCCTGTTTCTTTTGGAAATGGGTATATGTATGTTCCTAGCAAAACTAAAATATCGAGAATGCTGATTGCGCTTCCTTAGTTTTTTCTTGTATGGTATAATTTTAATATGGATTATGGTTTAGACATCGGTTTAACTGTGATTATCTCAACTGCGTTGCTGCTAGTTTTTGTTATATTATTTTTTGTTAACAAGAAAAACAAAGTTAATAAGTTTAAACAGTCTTTGAATTTTACTCTTTTTTCGGTAAGGATGCCTAAAAAGACAGCAGAAGAAGCTGCCCAAAAGCAAGAAAAAGACTGGATTAAAATAATGGAAGGTTTTTATTCTAGCTTAAGCTCTTTTAAAAAAGAGGGTATTTTTGGTACAGAGCCATGGATATCGCTTGAAATAGCTAAAGTAAATGAAGATATTTGGTTTTATGTCGCAGTTCCTAAAAGATATGAGAATTTTATAGAAAAGGAGATTTATAGTATTTATCCTGACTCAAACGTAGAGAAATCAGAAGATTTTAATATCTTTGCTCCCAAAGAAGCAGTTACTTGCGGATACTTAAAAACATCAAAACCAGTATTCCTTCCAATCAAAACATATAATGGAATGGAAACAGATCCTCTTTCAAGCATTACCAATGTTTTGACTAAGCTTGAAACCAAAGAAGAAGCTGTTATTCAGATTATATTAAAGAAAGATAATAGCTTATGGAGAGAAAGAGGAAAGAAGATTGTTGATGCAATGTCTCAGGGTAAGAATTTTTACCAAGCAATGTCTGCAACAGGACCAATGAGCAATATCAATCCTAAAACAGAAGAAGAGAAAAACAAAGAACAGAATTTAAAATCCAAACCAGACGAAGAAGTTATCAAAGCTATGGAAGAGAAGATAAGAAAGAGTGCTTTTAATACGAATATAAG
>JAQTRG010000059.1 GCA_028711945.1 Minisyncoccota bacterium | reverse complement strand
ATCTAAGAAATGTAGCTCGTACTCTTTGCTAGTGTAATCTCTGATTGGAGACACCTCAGCAAAAAGGTCTTTCAATTCTTCATCCCAAAATTGCCTTCCACTTTCTTGCTGCATGAAGATAAGGTTGGGCAAATCGTAAGATATCTTGCTTTTTGAGAAATCTTTGGTTTTAACTTTCATATTAATTATTTATTTATGAAGACTAAAAATTTCGGCATTCAAACAAAAAAATACCCAGGTTTTAATTTTGTAGGGTAGCAAAAAACGATTAATAACGGAATTTATAAGTTAGGATCAAAATACCAAGTAAATTATGTATAATTACGATTACGATTACCCTATCAATAATTTCGAATGTTGTCAAGCCTCTGTCACCTTCATATTTTGAAGTATCCCTAAAGCTATAAAGGTAAAGATGAGATTGCTACCACCGTAGCTAACTAAGGGCAAAGGAATCCCTATAACCGGTAATATCCCTAAATTCATTCCTATATTAATTACTATTTGAATAAACATTGAAATAGCTAAGCCTATAGCAAATAGTCTAGGAAAGTTTGACTGGGCGTTAAGTGCAATCCGAAGTATCCTCCAAAACAAAATTCCGAATAAAGACAAAATTGTAGCTGTTCCCAAGAATCCTGTTTCCTCCCCTATTACAGAAAAAACAAAATCTGTTTGAGGCTCTGGAAGAAATCCATATTGAGTCTGCGATCCATTGCCAATTCCTTTTCCGAATAATCCTCCTGAACCAATACTAATTTTTGATTGGTTCTGGCTCCATCCCTCTCCCAATGGATCTTCATGAGGAACGACAAAGCTCATAACTCTATTCCTTTGATAATCTTTAAGTACGAAAGACCACATAGATAAAGATATTAAAACAAAAAACAAACAAAGGACTATAAAATGTCTAATTTTTATTCCTGAGACAAGAAGCATTGCTATCCATATTGTTCCTATTATCATTACTGAACCAAGCTCTGGCTGTAAAAATATCAACACGCTAGGGACTAAAGCATATATACCAGAAAGTATGATGTGTCTTATTCTATAAAGCTCAATATGCCTTTTTGAAAAATACTTAGCAAGTATTAATATCAAAATAATCTTTGTTGGCTCTATTGGATCAAAAGAAAATATCCCTATCTTGTACCATGATTTAATTCCTCTAATTTCAGGAGCAAAAAAGAAAACTCCTATCAAAAGCATTATACATAAAAAATACAACGAAAGTAACATAATTGGATTCTCTCTGATAGCTCTGCTATCAATGAAACTAACAGCAAACATCAAAATCAAACTAAATCCAAAAAACCCAATTTGTTTCCATAAATTTGAAAAATCATTTCCTCTAATTGATGCACTATATATCGCAACTAATCCAAAGATAACTAATATTATGCTTACAATTATTAAAGTCCAATCCATTCTTCTAATGTGTTCTGCAAAAGACATATTATGAAATCATTTTTAAAAACTCTTCTTCTTTTAAAATCTTAACTCCCAGCTTCCTAGCTTTATCATATTTTGAACCAGGGTTTTCTCCTAACACTAAATAATCTGTATTTTTTGATATCGCACTCAAAACTTCTCCACCCAACAAAACTATCTTTTCTTTTGATTCCTCTCTGCTCATCTTTTCCAACGTTCCTGTCAGTACAAATGTTTTACCTTTCAGCCTAGAGCTTTCTTTCTTTTCTAAAAAGTACTCAACTCCCCTCTTTTCTAATTTATCTAAAAATATGACATTGTCTTTTTCTTTAAACCATTCAAAAACTGATTCTGCAACTTTAGGGCCAATACCTGCAATGTTTTCAAAATCATTAATACTGGCTTTTTTAAAATCATTTATACTTTTAAAAATATTTGTTAAATCACGAGAAGTTTTTTGTCCAACATTTCTTATCCCCAAAGAATATATAAACCTATGAAAAGGAACTATCTTTTTTGATTGAATGCTTGCAACAATCTTTTGAGCTGATTTATCAGCAAATCTTTCTAAAGGAAGAATATCTCCTTCTTTTAACTCAAACAAATCTGAGGAATCAGAGATTAATCCTTCGTCGATAAACCTTTCGATAATTCTTGGCCCCATTCCATCTATGTTAAATGCTCCCCTTGAAACAAAATGTTCAAGATGTCTCAGTTTTCTGCTAAAACATTTTGAATTAGGGCACCTCCAAACTACTTCATTGTCTGGCTTAATCAATTTTGTCTCACAAGATGGACACTTGTCTGGCATCTTAAACTTCTTTTCTTTTCCAGTCCTTAATTCAGGAAAAACTTTTGACACTTCAGGAATAACATCTCCTGCTCTTCCAACAACAACAGTATCTCCAATTTTTAATCCCAATCTTTCAATTTCTTTTTCATTATGAAGAGTAGCTCTTGTGACAGTTACCCCATTAATATCAACTGGCTTTAATATGGCAACAGGAGTTATGGCCCCAGTTCTTCCAACCTGAAATTTAACATCTTCTACAATGGTTGTTGCTTGTTTTAATGGAAACTTAAGAGCAATTGCACCTCTTGGCGCTTTACCGACTGCTCCCAATTTTTTAAAAATATTATTGTTGTTAATCGAAACAACTAGTCCATCTATTTCAAAAGGAAGTTTTTCCCTATTTTTTTGCCAATAATTATAAAAGTCAAAAACCTCATTAAGATTTTTGCACAATCTATTATATTTATTATTTGTCTTAAACCTTAATGCTGTTAATATCTTGTGTTCTTCTTCATGAGTATCTTGCCCTAAATCAGAAATTAAACTATATACATCAGCTGTAAGATTTCTTTCTGAAGTAATTTTAGAATCTAATTGCCTAATTGAACCAGCTGCTAAATTTCTTGGATTGGCGTAAAGAGGCAAACTATTTTTTTGTCTTTCTTTATTAACTCTGACAAAATCTTTTTTTGTTATCACTGCTTCTCCTCTTACTATTATTTCTTTTAATCCTTTTCTCTTAACAACAGAAACTATTTTATCTAACCCTTGTTTTTCCAATTCTTTAATTACTTCTTCTGTGTTTATTATTTTCAAAGGAACTGATTCTATTGTTCTAATGTTTTGTGTAACATTTTCCCCTGTCTTTCCATCTCCTCGTGTCGCTCCAATTTTTAAAACTCCATTGATATAAACTAGTTCTATTGCTAATCCATCTAACTTGGGTTCGCAATAATAACTTATCCCCTGCTTTTCTTCTTCTGTCAAAAGCTTCTTATTCCTATTATCCCAATTCTCTATATCTTCTTTTGAGAAAGCATCCATTAAAGAATACATCATTTGTTTGTGTTCTATTTTTTCAAATGCAGGTAATGGCTTTCCGCCAACTCTTTGCGTTGGAGAATCAGGCGTTATAAACTCAGGGAACTCCTGCTCTAAATCAAAAAGTTC
>JAQTRG010000058.1 GCA_028711945.1 Minisyncoccota bacterium | reverse complement strand
CTGGACCGTCAAAATAGATGTCCACCTTACCACTCCATTGCCTTGATGAAGCTTTAACATTTACTTTATAATTAGCTGATGTTGTCAGCATATTTACCTTTCTTTATTTTACTATACGGGACAATTCCACATCTTTATATAACCATACGCCATCAGTACGATACTGTAACTGTGGTATTGCCCCAGCATAAACAGTTTTAGTTTGTGTCCCCTCATTATCTTTATAAGTTAAAGTGAAAAACATAGTTGATGTATCTAATATATCCATAATAGTTTTAAGATTAGTACCAGTGATAGACTCATAATTTAGAATAAACTTTTTCTTCAAAGCTACGTAATCCATAGTCATGTCACCATTGATAAGCCTACCTGTTTCTCTAGTAAGTTTATAATTTTCTATATGAAATTCGGTTGGGTTTTTAATTGTTGTTCCATTTAGCGTGATAACCTGTCCCATATTATGTCAGCCCCCTTATTTCTTCCTTTTTCTTAATTACATATAATGATCTATACAATTGTGTCAAATCCTGCTTTGATGCCTTAACCAAAACATAATCTGAATCAGACTCCTTAGTACCAATGTTACTTATAAATCCACCTATCATCTGTGCAAATGGTCTTAATGTCTGTTCATTTAATGGTTGTATCATTTCAGGTGTGTTTCCTTCTCCTACCCTGATAAGCTGGTCTCTTCCTACTATACCTCCGGCTGCAAGTTTAGGGGGCTGTGGTGGTTTATATTGTTCACTTGGGGTAGTATAACCCGAAGGTAAATTTAGTTTTGGTATATTATAATTAACATCAACAGTAATAGAAGGATTAAAATTATTGAATATCAATTCCATAGCTTTTACTGCTGCCTTAGCTATCTCTCTAGCTGCATTAACAATACCGTCTTTTTGTGCTAATAAAATATTTTGTATTTTCTCAAATGTAGTTTTAAGTTCAGTATCTATAATTGTATTCCATTCATAATTATAACCTTTAGCTGCGTCTTCCCCTGCATCTTTGACAGGCTCTACTGCATCCTCCATAGAAGTTACTATAGCTGTTTTATTGTTTGCCATTGATGTCGCAATAGGTTCTTCTGTATTTTGTACTGCTGTAGTAATAGCTGTAGCAGAATCTTCTATACTTTTAGTTTGTATTTCAGTTTCTTCTACTAATAATCCCAATAATTCACTAAATTCATCCCCTATATCTTCCTTAGCTCCCGAAATTATAGTTGATATTTCCCCTAGAGATTCCCCCCAAATTTCGTTTATATCCAAACCATAATCTGACCAAATCTTTAAGCCTTCCTCTTCTTTCCAAGTAGTAAAATCAGATACAATTCCATCAAGGGCAGTTCCCCATATATCTCCTATATCTGTTCCGTAACCTTCCCATATAGGTTTTCCACTTGTATTAAACCAATCCGTCCATACACTACCAATTTCGTCTAATGCTGGAGTCCATATATCTCCCAAATCCGATAATGACCCTTCCCAAATAGTCCCAATGTCTGTTCCTAATTGACTAAATATAGGCTTTGTTTCAGCTATAAAATTATTATATTCAGTTTCGGCTAAAGTAGCCATTTCCCCAAATATACCTTCAAGTGCTTCTGTTTCTTTCCCTATAGCTTCTGGAATACCAGAAGTCCACCAATCAATATCCTCTTGTGTTTGCTCCATAGTTCTTTTTGAGATAGCATCCTTTATTTTTTTATCCGCTTCAGCTAAGTTTTCTTCTAATTGATCTATGAAAGGAAGGTCAAAACCTAAATGTTTAAAAGGTTCAATAAATTGTTGTCTTAAAAATGCTGCCACATCTACCATTAAAGTTTCTAGAGCAGCCATTGTAGCATTTCCTATAGCCGACCCCAAAGAACCTCCTATAGAACCTCCTACCATTAATGCTATATTTCCTAAATGATATGCAGCCTCACCTAATAAAATTCCCATATTAGTTAAGAAAATACCTATTTTATCTAAACCATAAGAAGATATTGCATTTATCATAGTTATTACAATCAAAGTAACAGTTTCAATAGCTTTAGGTATCACTATAGATATAGTTTGAGCTAACGAAGTAACTAATATTAGTACAGTTTTTAACATAGGCCATATTAGCGTTGGCAACGTCTTTAAAATATTCCATGTGGTTAATAATATAGTTTTACCTAATGCTGGGTATATTTTAGTATAATAAGTTTGAACTAATTGCCATATAAATGAAAATACTGTTTTAAATGCTCTAGGAAGAATTTCCATTAAGGTAGGTAATATTTTAGGTAAAATTATTTTAACTACATCAACCAAAGCGTTCCAAAATATTTTCCAAATACTTTTTAACCTTTCTAAAATATCCTGCCATGTTATTGAAAATTCTTCTAATGCTTCACCAACTTCGTCTAATCCAAAATCTCCACCACCAAGATCAAAATCAATACCAGTTAAATCACTTAGAATATCGTCAATATCTAATTTTTTGTTCTCTTCTGGAATAGCATACACTTCATCAAAGGATGCAAGGAATTTTTTATTTATTGCATCAGCAGCGTCATTAGCACCTTCTTCAACGTCACTAAAGCCATCTATTAATTTCTGCCAATCTATATCTTCTAAAGCATCAGTGCTTATTCCATTTATAGCGGCCTGAGTCACCATAATACTCTGTGGTATCTGGATACCAAATAATTTTAAGATCCTAGTTCCTAAGTTAGCAAAAAATTGTTGTACTTTTGGTATAGTTAATGCTAGTGCAACCAAAAGTCCTATTAATAATCCCATTATTCTTACTACCCTAAATCCTGCTTTTGTTAAAGTAACAAATGCTCCAACTAATTTTATTATAATGGCAGATGTAGCTGAAGCTACTGACAGACCTACCAAGGCAGCAGCAAAAATTTTTGATACAATTGTTGCCTTAGTAGCTACACCATTTAATATATTTATAATTTTAATCAATATAGTAAATGCATTTACTACCCAATTCATAATAACCAAATACATTTTAATAAGCTCCTGCCTGAATGGTGCAGTAATACGCAATAGTTCACTAATAGCATGACCGAGTTCCTTAAATGCAGCCAATAGTTGCCATACTAATATTGCCATGTCCCTTGGGAATAGATTTGCTATTAAGCCTTCCAGACCAAATTTATCAAATACTTCCCATAATTCAGATAATCTTTTCCTTAAATCAACTAATCTTTGTTTGATGGCATCAAAGAAACCTGAAAATATATCCCTAGCTATGAATAGGAAATAGTCATGGATAGATGATAATAGACCACCCATAGTCATTTCCATCTCAGCAGCAGCACCCCTGAATTTCATTATTCCACGCAATATCGCTGGAATAGCCACACTAGCTGCAAGACTGAATTGATTGGGAAATTCTGTTATACCTAATTCTTCCTCTAATATCTTC
>JAQTRG010000057.1 GCA_028711945.1 Minisyncoccota bacterium | reverse complement strand
CCACGCTTTCGTCTTTCAGTGTCAGGACTGTCCTAGCTGATTGCCTTCGCTTTTGGTGTTCCACTTGATATCAACGGATTTCACCCCTCCACCAAGTGTTCCATCAGCCCCTAACATCCTCTAGTTTATCAGTTTTCCCCGCCTTCCCAAGGTTAAGCCCTGGAGCTTTGACGAGAAACTTAATAAACCACCTACAGACCCTTTACGCCCAATAATTCCGGATAACGCTCGGGGCACTCGTATTACCGCTACTGCTGGCACGAGTTTAGTCACCCCTTATTCCTGAGGTACCGTCAAAATTCTTCCCTCATAAAAGTGGTTTACAATCCGAAGATCTTAATCCCACACGCGATGTCGCTCGATCAGGGTTTCCCCCATTGTCGAATATTCTCGACTGCTGCCTCCCGTAGGAGTATGGCCCGTGTCTCAGTGCCATTGTTGGCGGTCAAGCTCTCACTCCGCCTACCCGTCATAGCCTTGGTGAGCCATTACCTCACCAACTAGCTGATAGGACGCAGACCCATCTTCTACCGAAAAATCTTTACCCTTGCGGGACCATCAGGAATTAGCCTGGATTTCTCCAGGTTGTGCCTGAGTAGAAGGTTGGTAAATCTACGTGTTACTAACCCATTCGCCACTGCTGTATTGCTACAGCCGTTCGACTTGCATGCCTTATCCACATCGCCAGCGTTCATCCTGAGCTAGGATCAAACTCTCTAAAAAAATTAACGCGGAACAACTCTAAAAAACCTACTAATTAAATAACTAAAATGCTTAATAACTAAAATGCTTAATTTTGTTTTCAAACAACAGAGAACATTATGATATTATCCTTTCCTGGATGACTTGTCAAATAAAATCATGAGCCGGCAGACGGATTCGAACCCCCGACCTACTGTTTACAAAACAGTTGCTCTACCACTGAGCTATGCCGGCAAATAAAACCTAATTTTTCTTGCCTATGGAAGTTTTAATCTCCTTCCAATAACTATCTAATTCAAACTTTCTCTCTACTGACCTTTTCCTAAGAGTTGTTATCCATTCAGAAACTCTTTTATCTGTCTTTAAAGATAATATTCTTATCTTAGATAAAAATTTATGCAACATTACTTCTATTGAAGAAGAATTGTTTTTAAAAATCTCTCTTGTTTTTTCTCTTATTCTTTTTCTTGTCTCTTTTTTAAATAACCTTATCTCTACTTCTGGCGATTCTCTTAATTCTGGAATCCTCCTAATAATCATAACAGATAATCCTGCTAGGCTCATTAATAATGCTATTAATGCTATAAAATTAAAATTCATATCTTACAAATCTCTTAACAACGATGTTCTCGCCAGTCTTGGCAATACATTCATTAATAAGTATTTGAATTGTTTTACTATCATCCTTTATCCACAATTGATTTATCAAGCAAACATCTTTCTTGTACTTGTCCATTTTCCCTTTAATTATTCCGTCCATTATATCTTTGGGCTTATTCAATGATTTAGCCTGTTCTTCTACAATCGCTTTCTCTCTATTAATAACATCTTCTGGAATTTCTTCCTCTTTAACAAATAATGGCTTCATTGAAACAATCTGCAAACAAATTTCATGAGCAAGATTATTAAAATCTTCTGAACGTGCAACAAAATCTGTCTCGCAGTTTATCTCCAGCATTACTCCAACCCTTTTGTTTGAATGTACATATGTTTCAACTATTCCTGAACCAACAATTCTTTCTGTTTTTTTAGCAGCAACTGCTTGTCCCCTCTTCCTCAAACATTCTTTAGCTTTTTCAACATCACCATTCGCTTCCTCAATAGCCTTTTTGCAGTCACCAAGAGAAATTCCTGTTTCTTCTCTTAATTTTTTGACTAACTCTATGTCTATTGCCATGTGTTTTATATAATTAAAAATTATACTTATTCTCCCTTGAGAGCTTCTTGAATTTTGTATAAAACGTACTCTACAGAAGTGTAGGCATCGTCATTTCCTGGAATTGGAAAGCTAATCTTAGTTGGGTCAACATTAGTATCAGCGATAGCAATAACTGGAACCTTAGACTGTATTGCTTCTTTCAAAGCAATCTTGTCTTCTTCAACGTCAACTATAAAGATAGCGGAAGGAAGCTGTTCCATATTCTTAATTCCGTCAAATTTAATCTTCAATCTTTCAATCTCTTTCATCATTTTGATTCTTTCCTTTTTGACGTATTTCTTTTCAAACTCAATTTCTTTTGTTTTAGCTTCTAAATCTTTAAAATATTCTATTCTTTTTCTTAACTCTTTAAAGTTTGTAAATGTTCCTCCAATCCATCTGTCAACAACATATGGACTCTTAGATTCTTCAGCTGTTTTTTTAACCAAATCTCTCATCGCAACTTTTGTTCCAACAAAAAGAACTATTTTACCTTCTTTTCTTAATTGAGAAACAAAGTCTAAAGCTTGTTCTAATTTTTCAGCCGTCTTATCTAAATCAATGATAAAAACTTTGTCTTTTTGTTTAAGAACATAATCCTTCATTTTTGGATTAAGCTTAGATTTTTCATGACCATAACCAAGACCAACCTGAATCATTTCTTCCATTGTAATCTTGTATTTGTTTTCTGTTTTTGTTTCTTCCATAGACTGAATAAATCACGTTCGCTAAGCGAAGTGTCAAATTAATAACTATTATCGATACAAGATAATATATAACATACCTATTTTAGAAAGGCAAGAGGCCACAAAAGACAAAATCGACCGAAGTCGATATAAAAATATATTTAGTCAGAAAGAGCTATTATAAGACCGGCGAGAACTCCTGTTTCCAAAGAAAGCAGAATCGACGTTGTTAGGGCATCAAAGAAATTTTCAATAATTGCAATTCCATTTTCGTATCTCGCGCTGTATCCCCACGGCATCAACATTTCAAGGTACGAAAATTGATAAAGTGTCATTTCCACTTCCCTGTGCTTGAAGAAAATGAAAAATGATACTACAAAAGCGATTATCGCAACCGCAATGACAAGGAACCCTTTTTTCATTGCTCGGACCTTCATCTTTTTTACCTTTTCTTTCATTTCCTTTTCGGCAACAGCCAATGCTTCATTCAGCTCCATTCAAATCCCCTCTTAAGGATGGGATAATCTTAAATCAAAACGAACAAAAAGTCAACGCTCTTGATTTCCATCACCTTTTTTGCTATACCTTAATTATTAAAGAAATACATAGTATGAAAAAAGACATTCATCCAAAATATTTTGAAAGTGCTAAAATTCGTTGCGCTTGCGGAGCTACATTTGATATGGGAGCAACGCAAGAAAGCATGGATATTGAAATCTGTTCACAATGCCACCCTTTCTACACAGGAAAAGAAAGAAGCTCTGAACAAGTAGGCAGGATTCAAAAGTTTAGACAAAGAGCTGCTAAAAAGAAATAATTTTCTTTATGCAACAGTATAATGCAGTTATTATGGAAATTAGAGCAGGAGAGATCGGA